>CAZITS010000517.1:0-4714 GCA_964542185.1 uncultured Pirellulaceae bacterium | reverse complement strand
TAGTACGCGCGATTGCGGCATGCAAGATTCCAGTGGTTTCTGCAGTTGGTCATGAAATCGATGTAACTCTCTCTGATCTAGCCGCTGATTTACGCGCGTTAACCCCAACTGCAGCTGGCGACATCGTCGCTTCATCGAAGCAAATACTGTCGGATCTGGATGCACTCAAGCACCGGCTCATCGGAGGTCTACGGACCACGACCGCAAACGCACGCCGTGAACTGGAGCGTTGTTCCGAAGCGAATCTATTTCGCTATCCATTCACGCAAGTCAAAGAACTTTCCCGATACCTCGATGACCTGGCGATGCGCGGCACCCACGCCCTCAGGAACTGCCATCGCCAATCCCAAGAACGCATTACTGGGATTGCAGGAAAACTGGAGAGCCTCAGTCCACTTGCAGTCCTGGCTCGAGGATACAGTGTCACACAAACCGAACACGGTCACATCCTCACCAGTCCAGAGCACCTGGAGATAGCGGACCGCATTCATACACGATTAGCGGACGGCACACTGGTAAGCCGTGTCGAGAGTATTGAAACCCCGCCTCACACGGATCCACATCAAACCTAGCAGGTGATTACCTGCCCAGATCAATTGGCATGGATTCCGTCTAAAAGGATCTTCCCCAGAAATGGCAAAATCAAAAAAAACAAAAGCGACGACAACGTTCGAAGAAGCGTTGGAAGATCTGAGAACGATTGTCCACGAGCTCGAAACCGGGCAATTGGGCCTGAGTGAGTCCCTGGATCGTTATGAATCAGGAATCAAAGGATTGAAACAATGTCACCAGATTCTGGAGGAAACCGAGCGGAAAATCGAACTCCTCTCTGGATTCGACGCGGAGGGAAACCCTGTCAAAGAACCATTCGATGAATCGGAAAAACCAACCGAAAAAGAGAAGAAAAAGCGATCTCCTCGCCGCAAGAACAAAAAACCTTCAACGCAATCTCCAGCGGGAGACGAAGTAGACGATTCCGGCACACTCTTCTAAAATGGTGAAGCGACCTGTCTCGCTTTGAATCCTGACGTTGTGTTAAATCACTGTGTAATAAACACTTCCATGCACGACATCGTCTCAGATGCCATCTCTCCGCAGCTCGAACAACTGCGCGCGGAAGTGGATGTATCGCTCGATCGTTACACACAATTCAGTGATGACTGTCCTGAGAAACTGCGCGTGGCAATGCGCTATAGCTTGTTGGCACCAGGAAAACGTCTGCGTCCATGCCTGGTGCTATTGGCCAGTGAAGCTTGCGGCAAACAGCATGCACCTGCATTACCCGCCGCTTGCGCTGTTGAAATGGTTCACGCCTATTCATTAATCCATGACGATTTGCCCGCAATGGATGACGATGACATGCGCCGTGGACAACCTACCTGCCACAGACAATTCGACGAAGCAACCGCAATACTGGCTGGCGACGCACTGCTGGCGTTAGCTTTTCAAGTAATCGCTCAAGACCTCGCCTCGCCAACTACCGCAGTTCGTTGCCTTCACGAACTGGCGTTGACGGCAGGAGCCTGTAGTTTGGTGGGTGGCCAGATGGCGGACTTGACAGCTGAATTCAGTAATTTGGATGCAGAAGAGTTGGTGGCAATTCACCGCCGTAAGACAGGCGCCATGTTCCGCGTCTCTTTACGCCTCGGCGGGATAATTGCCGAAGCACCAGCCGAACACATCAATGCACTCGATACGTATGGAGAAAAGCTGGGATTGGCGTTCCAGATCACTGATGATCTACTCGATGTTGATGGCGACGAAGCGGCTGTCGGCAAACGTGTCGGGAAAGATGCCGACCAGGGAAAACTAACTTACCCTGGTTTATTGGGAGTCGCAGAAAGTCGAAATCGCGCCGCAACGCTAGTCGGGGAAGCGTGCGACGTGATTGGCAACCTCGGCGAATCTGCTATGCCACTTAACCAACTAGCCCGTTTTGTATTGGCAAGGAATCAATAGCCATGCATCCGCTCTTGTCAAAGATCGAAACATCGCACGATCTGCATGGCATGACTGTCGATCAACTCGAACAGGTCGCAAGCGAAATACGCGACGTACTGTGCAATCTTCTCAATACACGCACAGCCCATTTCGCTTCCAACCTTGGTGTTGTTGAACTTTGCCTGGCACTACACAGTGTCTATGATTTCCCGCGCGATCGGCTCATTTGGGATACCGGTCACCAAATCTATCCGCACAAACTTGTCACGGGAAGATACCACCAATTCAACTCGATGCGTACAAAGGGTGGGTTGATGGGCTACCCCAACCCCAACGAAAGCGAATTCGATCTCTTCATGACAGGGCATGCTGGTTGTAGCGTCTCCACAATGCTTGGAATCAAGACGGGCGACGACCTGCAGAATACGACCTCTGAGCAACGCGCCGTGGCTGTCATCGGCGATGGAGCTTTCCCGTCAGGCATTGTGTTTGAAGCAATGAACAATCTTGGGGGGCTTCAAAAAAACCTGCTGATGGTACTGAACGATAATAAGATGTCGATCTGCCCACGGGTTGGAGGCCTTGCGAGTTATCTGGATCGCCTGCGTACCGCTCCTTTTTACACCGGGTTGAAGAGCGAGGCAGTCAAGATATTGAATCACGTACCATTGCTCGGTGATCCCGTTGAACGTCTGTTGTCACAAATCAAGGAAGGTATCAAGGCTGGCTTGCACGGCGGCATGCTGTTTGAGGAATTAGGCTTCCGTTATATCGGTCCCATCGACGGGCACAACATCCGACTTCTGCGCAAGTATCTGCGAATGGTACAAGATCTGGATGGTCCCATCTTGCTTCATGTCGTGACCGAAAAAGGGCATGGATTCGAACCGGCTCAACAAGACCCTGTTTTCTTTCACACACCACCAGCCTTTCAAACGACGCCGTCTCCTGTCAGTGGCGTTGTCACTTCCGCTGGCAAACCATTTACACATTACGCAGCCAGTGCCATCCACTCGATGATGGGCCAGGACAAACGAGTGACAGTCATTACGGCTGCCATGTGCCAGGGAAACAAGTTGGAACCAGTTCGTGACGACTTTCCTGATCGGTTCTTTGATACCGGAATCTGTGAGGCGCACGCGATCGCATTTGCGGCCGGACAAGCAAAAACAGGTCTTCGGCCGATTGCGACCATTTACAGCACTTTCCTGCAGCGAGCTTACGATCAAATTTTCCAGGAAGTCGCGTTACAAAACCTCCCGGTGATCTTTATGCTCGATCGCGCTGGCCTGACAGCGCCCGACGGCCCCACGCACCACGGCTTGTACGACCTGGGGTATCTGCGACTGTTTCCCAACATGGTGGTAATGGCACCTGGAGACGCCCAGGACGTCGAGCCTATGTTAGCCTTCGCGCTGCAACAAAACGCACCTTGCGCAATCCGTTACCCCAAAACGACAGCTCCCTCTGTACAACGCGAAATTGCCCCAATCGAACTTGGGCGCAGTGAAGTCTTGCGCTGGGGTACTGATGGCATGTTGCTCTGCTGCGGCAATCCACTACCAGCCTGCATTGCCGCTGCCGACGCACTTCAACAAGAGGGAATTGAAATTGGCGTGATCAATGCGCGTTTCGTGAAGCCCATCGACATCGAAATGGTAACACGTGTCTTCACTGAATGTGGTTTTGTGATCACCGTCGAAGAGGCCGCGCTCATGGGCGGATTCGGCAGCGCTGTTCTAGAAACCGCGTCCAATGCAGGATTGGATACCCGACATTTACAACGGCTGGGCATCCCAGACAAGTACATTGAACACGGCGACCGCGGGGAACTCCTTGCTGATCTTACTCTCGATCAAGAGGGAATCTCCCGTACCTGCCGTAAAATGCTCAGCCAGATGCGAGTTTCTTGAGACGTGTCGCAGCCAGTCCGCTGCAACCAGAGCATGGCTGAATTTTTCGCACCCCTGTCTAGCAATGCAGCCGTCTGGCAACGCAACACTGACTGGCTAACGCAAATACATGAATTCATTAGCACTCAGCAACGTCTGGGAGTACTGTTCCCAGGGAGTCAGTCCCTTTTGGACTTGTGCTTGTGCCAGAAACGTTCGACCAATTTGAAGCTCGTCATCCGTCGGCAAGCGAGAATACAGTAGCCGATATGCATGCCGAATCCGCTCGTCATTCTCCATTGAAACCGCCCCGATCCGGGCAGCAAACGCCTTGGCGCGGTCAATCATAAACGCACTGTTCATGAGAAATAAGTACTGCTGAGGCACAACACTGACAGCGCGTTTCGCAATGGTCGCACGGGGCACCGGAAAGTCGAACAATCGCAGGAACTTGTCTGTTTCAAATCGATCACCATGGCGACTGACGCTGAAGTACAGTGTGCGCCGCCGGCTACTGCGTACCTGCTCATCCGGCCCTCCGCCGATCCGTCCGCTTAATTCCCCCGTCACATGCAATAACGCGTCACGCCAGGATTCAACATCCAATCGCCGCGGACTCATCCTCCAATAGAGTCGATTTCCACCATCTACGGAGAAACTTGTACTGACAAATTGACTGCTCATTTGATAAGTCGATGAACTTACGATTAAACGATGCATCGCTTTGGTCGACCAATCGCCACGGACCAACCTCGCGGCCAACCACTCGAGCAGCTCAGGATGGGTCGGCGGTGCACCCGCAGTGCCAAAGTCACTGGTCGTCGCGACGATGCCCTGCCCGAAGACGTGATGCCAGAGACGGTTCACCATCACCCGGGCGG
>CAZITS010000516.1:0-4742 GCA_964542185.1 uncultured Pirellulaceae bacterium | reverse complement strand
CGACGTGGACAGAGACGGGATGGACGAGGTGGCCTTCGGTACGACGATGCTGGACCAGGATGGTCAGGTCCTCTGGCGGTTGCCGTATCAGCCTCTGTTCAGTCAAGGAGGAGGCGACAGCGATCACGTTGATGAAGCGGAAATTGGCGACGTTGATGGAGATGGGCGATTAGAAATTTTCTATGCCAGCGGTACCTTATTGGATGCGGAAACTGGTCGGCCGCACTTTTCCCGGCTAGCGGGCGTCACGAATGGTCAATGGGTACGGATCGACAAAGTGCGTAACGATCTGCCAGGCAGGCAGTTGTTGCTTGCCAATAAGTGGTCGCCTCCGGTGCTGTTCGATGTGCGAGGTGCCAAATTGGAGTGGCCATTTCCTTTTGCCAGCTGGGACCTGCTTGATTGGAATGGGGACGGCGAGACGGAGGTGATGGGAGGCGGTCTGATTTGTGATCGTCGTGGGATTGTCGTGGGGGTTTGCGAACCGAGTTGGACGATGCCGCAATACGGGGACGTAACGGGGAACGGGCGGCAGGAAGTGCTCCCCTGGTGTCTCAACATGCACGGCCAACAGATTCGCGTGTTTAGTTCGGCACCGCGTCCCCAACAAAGGCAACATCCCTACGTGAGTACCCGGCGCCAGTACAATTTCCGTGACTGAGTCCGATTCGTGTGACGGCTGAGGAATTCGGGCGGGGCTGCTGGGAATGCGAAAGTTGCAGCAGGCGGGTGCATTCGCCGGTAATGGCCTGTCGCGGAAGCAGGCCGGACGGCAGTCGATGGGGAACACTGGCCGGATTAACGATAGATTTCGCAGTTGGGTAGCAGCTTGTTGATTTGTTCGACGCCGGCCTCAGTGATAAAGGTGGAGGGGACGTACAGTTCTTCCAATGCCGGTAAGTGTCCAATCAATCCGACCAGGTCGTCGTCTGTAATCTGAGTGCCTCCCAGGGCGAGCCTGGTGAGCTTTGTCAGGGACTGCAGGTGCACCAGCCCCCCGTTGGTAATTTCGGTGTTGTTAAGCCGGAGTGTTTCAAGTTCGGTCAGATTCTTGAGGTGTACCAGCCCTGCATCCGTAATCGCAGAGCCGCCAAAGGCGAGCGTCTTCAGGCTGGTTAACTCCGCCAGGTGGACGAGGCCGGCGTCGGTGATCGGGTCATCGATCAGGCTTAATTGTTCCAGTTTGGTCAGTGCCTTGAGGTGCACCAGACCGGCGTCGGTAATCTGAGTTGATTCGAGATAAAGGCCTTGCAGTTGGTGCAAGACGGTGATCTGCGCCAGGCCAGTATCCGTAATCGGTGTTTCATTCAAGGTAAGCAGTTTGAGTTCTTTCAGGTGGCTCAGGCGCGCCAGGCCTGAGTCCGTGATCTTCGTTCCATCCAGCCACAACTCCTGCAGTTGTGGCCAGCTGGTCAGGTGTGACAAGGCCTCGTCGTTACACTGCGTGTTGTCCAGGTCGAGCTGGACGATTACGTCTTGCTCATTTCGTGCGGCCTTGCCTCCTAGTTCCTCAATCACGGCCAGGGGATCGTTGGACTTTCCTGTCGTCGATGATTCGTCGGCCTGGGCGGGTGGCCCTGCAGTCTCGGGTGGCGTTTCGCTGTGACTACACCCCACCGCCATCACCAGCAGTAAATTCAGTAGACGTTTCATCGTTTGCACTCCTGTGGTCGCCGTTCCAAGTCCTCACCAATATAGAGGGTGACGGCCTGTTGTGGGACGGTTTTCTCCAGATGCAAACGACCGGACGGTGCAAACCGGGAGATTGCCTAACGCAGAATGTTCGAGAATCGCCGCCGGCGTTTCTGTGTGCAGTGCAGCAGCACCGCTGCGTGATTTCACCAGGAGATCACACTGGTCGTCACCGCAAACAAGAATTGAAGTTGTCGAGTTGCTCTGATTGCGACACAATGATGTGGAGGACGTCACGCAATACGTTACGGTATGGCCATAAATGGAGAGTGCTCCTGCACCAGCAGGAGCCTCGCTCGTGTTGACGTGACGGCTGTCGTGTTCTTGACGTGGGCCGTGTGATCCTGGACTGAAAGGGCAAGCCGTGAAGCGTTTTTTTGTTTGTTTGCTGATGCTGGCTGTGGTCGGCTGTGGAACAAGGGAGATGACAGCGGAGCTTTCTCAGGCGGGCTCCAGCTCGGTTGCTGATTCCGAAGTAACCCCGTTGGGATCCCCAGCAGCCGTGGCTGAAGGCACAACCCAGGAACCCGACAGCACGATCCAGAAACCCGAGAGCACAATCCAGAAACCCGAGAACACAACCCAGGAATCAACCGTAGCAAAGACAACCTTGGTGAAGAAGGAGCCTGCTGTGGAAGTGGTCACGCTTGGAGCCGGATGCTTCTGGTGCATCGAAGCCGTGTTGGAACAGATTGAGGGAATCAATGAGGTCACTTCAGGATACATGGGGGGGACGATCAAGAATCCCACTTACGAACAGATCTGTACAGGATTAACTGGACACGCAGAGGTGGTCCAGGTGACCTTTGATCCACAGGTGATTGCATTTGCCGCGGTGCTCGAACACTTCTGGAAGCTGCACGATCCGACAACGTTAAATCGGCAGGGATACGATGTAGGTACCCAGTACAGGTCGGCTATTTTCTATCATTCGCCAGAGCAACTCGCGGCTGCCGAGAAGTCGAAAAAGGAAAAAGACGAAAAGGGTGTTTTTCCTGGTCCTATTGTTACGGAGATTTCCCAGGTAGAGACGTTTTACGTTGCCGAGGATTATCACCAGGACTACTACCGAAATAACAAAGACGCGCGTTACTGTCGCATGATCATCAATCCCAAGCTTGAAAAACTCGGGCTGGAAAAGTAACGCCTTTGCTGCGGCACCACGGTGTCGGCTCGATGGTTTGCGCTGACGGTTTCAGGAGCCGTGAAACCGGAATCGTGATGCGGTGCTGCGCTTTCTGTCATGAGACCGCACCCGTTGCTCGGGTGCCCGGTTACTTGGGTACTCTGTTGTCCCGCTGGTCTGTTGCGCGATAATCTACGCTTCAGCGAACACGGATGCGCCCGTTCGTGTTCCAAGCGACTGAATGTTTCCAGACGACGTCCACCAGAAGAATGGCTTCGGCGTAGCAGATTGGCGGTTGTCGCCGGTCAGAGGAGGAACGTGCTCATGAGGCAGGCAAATCAGCAGGCTCGTCATTGGTGGGCCGCTGTCGTGGTGGTACTGGTGACCCTGTCTGCGGCGGGGAATATCCCGGCGCTAGAGCGTCGAGACGTCGGCCTCTACGTTCCTTTCGAGCAGACGTTGCAGCCTCAGTTGGTCCGCGGCGAGGTAGAAATCACATTCAACAAAGGAGGTCAGCAGGATGTTGAATTCACCACGGGACGGCGCGGACAGGGGCTGTTGTTGAAAACGGGATTCAGTGTGAACTATGTGGGCGGTCAGCTGTTTGAAAATGCCGAAGGCACTTTGGCCTTTTGGGTTCGGCCTGTGGGGTGGAAAGGAGAGGATGGCAAGTATCACTGGTTTGCCAATCTCTTTACTTCCACGAGCAGCCACCTGTTCTACAAATATGGCGCCGGTGCCCAGGTCATTATCTATGTGACTGGTTTGGGTCGCGCGCCCAGTACAATCGGCCAGAATCACACCTGGGATGCATTTCGTGAAGACCACTGGACCCATCTTGCGTTGACGTTCAAGCCCGGGGAACAGGTGTTCTACATCGATGGGAAACCGATGCAGAAGCGCGTTGTTAAAGGATTAATTGAGCCGCGATTGGCAGGAAAGGTCGCCACAGTCAATCTGCACGAGGGACATCCGGCGAACGCGATTGACGAGTTGATCACGTTTCGCCGGGCGTTAACCGGATTGGAAGTGCGCGCGCTGTATGGCACGATGTCAGAGAGACCGGTGCTCACTGCGCCTCCCATCCCGCTTTCGACTCTGCAGGGTCGCGAAGGAAACGATCCCTGGGTTTCTGGCACGACGTTTACCGGCTGGGTTGACGAGGTGCTGGGGGTGGCGACTGCGCACAAGACACGCGTCAGCGTGGGACACAACCGGCAGCGGCTGTTTGTCCGGTTCAGACGGCCCATCCCTGAGATCTTCCGGCAACAACGGGATTTGTTTGTTGGCTCACCCCTCAAAATCGTGGCCCAGGAACGTGATGACAGCCTGGCAGGAGATGATCACGTAACAGTACTGCTGCGATCACCGCGGGGCATTACGTACTCGCTCGCGGTCAATGGTCGCGGTGTACGGCATGATGCCAGAAATGGGGATGCGACGTGGGATGGCAGCTGGGAGGTGCGGCAGGAGTTAGATGATCAGCAATGGGTTGTGGAGTATGCGATCCCCTTGGACACGTTTGATCCTGCTCCGAACGCGCAGCCTGGACGTGAAGCTGTTGCGAGTGACTGGGGGATTAATTTTCTGGATGCTAGCCGACAGATCGATCCGGCGGATGTGGCCTGGTATCGCGATGCCCAAAAGCCGTCGTGGGGGCGTCTTGAACTGGGTAAGGCAAACGAACGCCTGGACCTGTCGAGTCTCGGCGATTTAGGCGCCGGAGAGGTAGCGATTCGTGGCCGCGCGGTGACGTCCCTGGCAGCCACATTGGAATCGGGGTATGCGGTTTCCGCCGGGCCAGCGCGGCCTCCGCTGCAAACCAGTAGCAGTCCCGGTTCAGCCCAGTCAGCGGGTACGCAGCCAGTGAATGCGTTGTCCTCGGTGCAGCGTGGCGAGCTGGTGGCGCCGCCAGGTGAGCCGG
>CAZITS010000515.1:0-4747 GCA_964542185.1 uncultured Pirellulaceae bacterium | reverse complement strand
AGGGTGGTGACCCCACACCCAACTTCGACGGTGGCATGACCGATGATTTTGGCACTCAGTTCGGCGACACCACGCCCAGCTTCGATGGTGGCATCAGCGATGACTTCGGCACCCAGGGTGGTGACGCCCTGCCCACAGCCGATCGCGATGGTGCGACGAGCGTGAATCTGGGATTCATGGGCATGGGTTCGGCCCAGGGGATCTTGACCGAAACCGGCCAGACGGACGTCTTCCGTATGAACGTGATTCCCGGCACGACGATCGGCATCGCAGCCTTCGGTAGCCTGCCGCTGGACATCCAGGTCTTCGACGGCCAGGGCCAGTCGCTGGCAACGCCCGGTACCGATGGGTTCCCCGGCACGACACAAATCGAAGTCGGTGACGCCACGACCTTGTTTATCTCGGTGGGCGGCAGTCACTCCGACTACCTCGGCCAGTACGGGATCGATGTCTTCCAGACCTCTTCCTGGAGCTGGCGTTAAACGGCCACGAGCGGTGGCTCGTCCGGCCGTAGACAGCCGTAACAACCTGCACCCGACAGCCCTTAGCTGCCGGGTGTTTTTTATGGCGCCAGCCGACGGTAGATGGTTAGCATTCCAGTTCGGCAAAATTCTTCAGCACCCGCAGACCCAGCTGTTGGCTCTTTTCGGGATGGAACTGGGTCGCGAAGAGACGTTCGCGCCAGATCATCGCGCAGAACGGACGGTGGTAATCCGTTTCGATAGCTACCACCTGGTCCTCGGCCGGTTCAACATAATAGGAGTGGACGAAATAGAAATAGCTCCCCTCCTCGATGTCTTTCAAAATCGGCGCGGGGCGGCGAATCCGTGCCTGGTTCCATCCCATGTGGGGCACCTTGAAGCCACGGGGAAGTGCAAATCGGACCACGCGGCCGGGGAGAATTCCCAAGCCGGGATGTTCTCCCTCTTCGTAACTGACATCGAACAACAGCTGGAGCCCCAGGCAGATCCCCAGAAAGGGTTTGTCCTCGGCAATCGCCTGTCGAATCGGCTCAATCAAACGCCGCGTTTCCAGTTCCCGCATGGCGTCCCGAAACCCGCCCACACCAGGCAGCACGATCCGCTCCGCATCGCGCAGTTGGCTGGGGTCGCTGGTAATCACCGCCGGGTGTCCCACCTGCTCCAGCGCTTTCTGTACGCTCCGCAGGTTCCCCATCTGGTAATCGATGATGGCGATCATGGCCCCTCTCTTTCCACTCATTCTTTCTACTCAAAAACCGTTTCCACATCGCTCCGCGCCACAGCAGCTACGGCACCTGATGTACCAGGACCATGTTCTGGGCACCTTGCACCAGCTCCGTCCCCAACACAAACACCACCCGGTCTTCCGACGCCAGCAAGCCCTTTTCCTGCCCCCAGTTACTGATGAACTGGACCAGGGCCTGGGGCGGATCGAGCGGCGCCCCGGCCAAGGGCGTCACTCCCCAGAAGAGGGCAACCTGGCGGAGCGTCTGCTCGGAGTCGCTGACTGCCACCGTGGGAATCACATCACGCTGCTTGCCCTTCACACAGGCGGTGGTACCGCTGTGCGTGGCCACCACCACCAGTCGCGCCTCGGACTGCGCGGCAATCCGGGCCGCCCCGTAGACGACCGCCGCGCTGACCGGTTGGACCCCAGCGGTCGCCGCGGCCGGTGCGGGCGTTGCCGGCCGATCCACCAGCATCTCTTCGGTGGCCATCATAATCTGGTTCATCATCGTCACGGCAGCCAGTGGATGCTCCCCGATCGCCGTCTCGCCCGACAACATACAGGCATCGGCTCCGTCCAGCACGGCGTTGGCCACGTCGGTCGCTTCGGCCCGGGTGGGCCGTGGTGACCGCTGCATACTGTCGAGCATCTGGGTAGCCACAATCACCGGGCGGCTGTACTGCCGGCAGACGGAGATGATCCGCTTCTGCACCACCGCGGTCTCCGCCACGTCGATCTCGACTCCCAGGTCGCCGCGGGCCACCATCACGGCGTCCGACGCCTGGACGATCGCCTCGAGTTTTTCCAGCGCCTCCCGTTTTTCGATTTTGGCCACCACCAGTGCCGCCGAACCACCCTCCATCAGCAGGTTCCGCAGTTCGTGGATTTCCACTTCGCTGCGGACAAAACTCAAACCGACGAAATCGATATCGGCCCCGGCGGCCCAGGCCGCGTTGTCCCGATCGATGGCGGTCAGCGCAGGCACACTCAGATCGACTCCCGGTAAATTGATCCCCTGCCGGCTGCGGAGCGTGCCCCCATCGACCACGCGGCAAACCACCTGGTCGGCCTCGGTGTGGATCACCTCCATCGAGACCAGGCCATCAGCCAGCATCACCCGGTTGCCGACCGCCAGTTCGTCGACCAGCCGGGCGTAATTACTGACCAGCTGGTCCGGCCCCTCTGCTTCCTCACCCCGCACAAAGCGGTACTCGGCATCCGGCTCACAGACCAGCGGATCGGTCGGCAGTTGCCCCAGGCGAATCTTGGGACCCGACAGATCGATGAGGATCCCTACCGGTCGTCCCAGCTCGGCACTGGCGGCGCGGATGCGCTGCCGCACCTGGTCATGCTCCTCCCGCGTCCCGTGTGCCATATTGATGCGAAACACATCGACGCCGCGGCGGATCAACTCGCAGAGCATCTCGTGCGACTCGCTAGCCGGTCCGACGGTGGCCACCGTCTTGGTCCGGGCCCGTTCGATTCCCGATTCCAACATTGCGGGTTCCCTGTGTAGAAAGTGGGGAGGAAAATAGTCAGTCCTTGGCTGCGGTTGCGCCTGCTGTCAGCATACAATTGACACACGTTTCAGCCCAGCCAGCGCACCCGTTCTGTACGCCCTGCCGGTCCTCCCCATGAGCCAGCCTGCCTCCGCCACCCTACCCACCCCGCGCAAACGCTGGGCCTGGCTGGGTCTGCTGATCGTCGCCGGGATGCTGTTCGGCCTGGCTGCCATGCTGGGCATCACGGTGATTGCCCGCCGGGGCCGACTGCCAACCCTCACCCCGGCAGCCTTCACGGAGGCCCGCCAGCGCTGGGAGACGCACGGTCCCGAAAATTACAACGTCCTGGCTACCGTCAGCGGCCGCCAGCCAGCCAGCTACCAGGTCGAGGTCCGCGGTGGCAAGATCCGCACCGCCCTGCGCAACGGTCAGCCGCTCCGCCAGCGGCGGACGATGGGCACCTGGAGTGTCCCCGGCATGTTCGGGACGATCGCCGCCGACCTGGACAGCCAGCGGCGAATTGCCGACGGCACGGCCAGTCCCACCACCCCCCACGTCCGCCTGCGGGCTGCCTTCGATGCCCAGCTGGGCTACCCGAGCCGCTATCATCGCATGGAGCTGCGTGGCCAAGGGGGCAACTATGAAATCGCCTGGGACGTGGAGTTCACGGCACTGACCGGAGCGGCCACCGATCCCGTCCCGGACCAGGCCACCCCACCGGAACCACGCTGAACGGAACCACCAGCACTGCCGAACTCCGTCCCGCACTGCTGACCTCCAGAAACCGATAACCGCCAGGAACCGACCGATGACCAACCGCCTGCTGCTCTGCTGCGCACTCTGGGTCTGTGGGACGCTCGCTGCTCCGCCGCGGCCCGCGCCCGCAGCCGATCCGCTGCCCACCTTTACCACCGCGGCCGCGGCCGGCCCCGATTTCCAGATCCAGGGGGAGTACGTCGGCCAGGTCGGTGGCCGACTGCCGATCGCGGCCCAGGTGATCGCCCTGGGCGGGGGCCAGTTCGAGGGCATCCTCTATCGGGGCGGCCTGCCCGGCGCCGGCTGGGACGGCGATACGCGGTCCTATTTCCGGGGCCAGCGAGAGGGGGAGACCACCCAGCTGCACGGCATCTTCGGCGAGCGGCTGATGTTCACCAATCCGGTCTTCCGCGGCACCATCCGCGACGGCCAGTTCAGCGGCCGCGACGACGCCTTCCGCAACGTGCTGCCGGACACCCGCTTCCAGATGCAGCGGGTGCTCCGCCAGTCCCCCACACTGGGCGCCCCACCGCCGGCCGCCGCCCTGGTGTTGTTTGACGGCAGCGATGTGCGCCACTGGCAAGACGGTCAGCTGCTGCCAGGGGGCTGGTTGAAGTGGGGAACCGAAACCAGGCGGCAGTTCAAGAGTATCCAGTTCCACCTCGAGTTCCGCTGCCCGTTTATGCCAACGGCGCGGGGCATGCAGCGGGGCAACAGCGGGGTCTACATCAAGAAAGAGTGGGAGCTGCAGATCGTCGACTCGTTCGGCTGGACGACCGAGAACCGCAAGTACGAGCGGCTCAGCGTCTTCGCCCGGGCCGGCGGGATCCACGAGATGGTCCAGCCGCGGTTCAACATGTCGTACCCGCCCCTCTCCTGGCAGACGTTCGACGGCACCTTCGAGGCGGCCCGTTTCGACGCGGCCGGCCAGCGGACCGCGCCAGCCATGCTGACCGTGCGGCACAATGGGGCCTTGATCCACGACCGCTATGTCCTGCCCCCGGCGGCGCCGGGCAAGACCGAAAGTCGGGAGCACCTGCCCGGCCCCCTCTTGCTACAGGACCATGGCAACCCGGTGGTATTCCGCAACATCTGGGTGGTCGAACCGTAATCGCGGCGAGCGACCGCTGCGCCCACTCGACGCGGCCGGGCGGAGAGTTACAATAGAGCGTCCTGGCTGGCTCCTGATCGGAGCGGCCAGTCACCTGACGCGGGGTGGAGCAGTCCGGTAGCTCGCGAGGCTCATAACCTCGAGGTCGCAGGTTCGAATCCTGTCCCCG
>CAZITS010000514.1:0-4752 GCA_964542185.1 uncultured Pirellulaceae bacterium | reverse complement strand
TGGCATGGCGGGCAGAGTCTGTTCCAGACCATCGGCATCAAGAACGAGAACCGGCGGGCTCTGTTGACCCGAGCGGGGCCTCTGTTGGCGATGGTCGTTTTGATCGGAAACTGTTCCATTCCGATCGCCGTCTTGCTGAACATTCTTCAGGCAAGCTCTACGGCCTGACTTGATCCGTGGAACTGGCCGACGTCCTGGCGCAACCAGTAAAGAAACGCAATCGTATGAAACTAGATGCCAAGATCCCCGAGGGCCCGATTCAGGAAAAATGGTCCCGTTACCGGAACAAGTTGAAGCTGGTCAATCCGTCCAATAAACGCAAATTCCGCGTGATCGTGGTGGGGTCTGGATTGGCGGGGGCTTCGGCAGCGGCCACGATGTCTGAATTAGGGTACGCGGTTGATTGTTTCTGTTTTCAAGACAGCCCGCGCCGCGCGCACAGTATTGCCGCCCAGGGTGGCATCAACGCCGCCAAGAACTATCCCGGTGATGGAGATAGCATTTACCGGTTGTTTTATGACACGGTCAAGGGAGGCGATTTTCGCAGTCGCGAGGCGAACGTCCACCGGCTGGCGGAGGTCAGTGGCCTGATTATTGATCAATGTGTTGCCCAGGGTGTGCCGTTTGCGCGGGAGTATGGCGGGCTCCTGGATAATCGCTCGTTTGGTGGCGCACAGGTGTCGCGTACGTTCTACGCGCGCGGACAAACGGGACAACAGTTGCTGATTGGTGCCTACTCGGCATTGAGTCGCCAGGTTGCCAGCGGCAATGTGCGGATGTTCACGCGCATGGAGATGCTGGACGTCGTGGTCGTCGATGGCCGTGCCAGCGGTATTGTTACGCGCAACCTGGTCACCGGTGAGGTCGAATCGCACGCCGCGGACGCGGTGGTGCTGGCGACCGGTGGTTATGCCAACGTCTTTTTTCTCTCGACCAACGCCATGGGTTGTAACGTGACCGCGGCCTACCGGGCGTACAAGAAAGGCGCCGGATTTGCCAATCCCTGTTTCACACAGATTCATCCGACTTGCATCCCCGTTGCCGGTGATCACCAGTCAAAACTGACCCTGATGTCTGAGTCACTCCGCAACGATGGCCGTGTCTGGGTTCCCCAGCAGGTCGGTGACACCCGGCCGGCGAACGAGATACCCGATTCCGAACGGGATTATTTCCTCGAGCGGAAGTATCCCAGTTTTGGCAACCTGACCCCGCGCGATGTGGCTTCGCGGAGTGCCAAAGAGGTCTGTGATGAGGGGCGCGGCGTTGGCAAAACCGGATTGGGTGTCTACCTGGATTTCCGCGACGCGACGGCGCGGATGGGACGTGATACGGTGGCCGCCAAGTACGGTAATCTGTTCGACATGTATCAGCGCATTACCGACGAGAATCCCTACCAGGTTCCCATGCGGATTTTCCCAGCCCCGCACTACACCATGGGCGGTTTGTGGGTCGACTACAACTTGATGAGTACGGTCGAGGGCCTGTTTGTGATTGGTGAGGCTAACTTCTCCGACCATGGTGCGAACCGTTTGGGTGCCAGCGCGTTGATGCAGGGTCTGGCCGATGGCTATTTCATTCTGCCCGCGACCATCGGGAACTACTTTGCCCAGTTGGGCATTTCTCACCAGACCGTGTCGCCCGACCACGCAGAATTCAAACAGGCGGAGCAGAGCTGTGCCACGCGTCTGAACCGGTTATTGAACGCGGGCGGCAACCGGACCGTAGATTCTTTTCACAAAGAACTCGGCCGTATCATGTGGGAGAGCTGTGGCATGAGTCGCAACGCCGAGGGTCTCGAAAAAGCACTCCAGCAAATTCCAGAACTGCGCGAAGAATTCTGGAAGAATGTGAAGGTCATGGGATCTGGTGAGGAATTGAACATCTCCCTGGAAAAGGCGGGGCGGGTGGCAGACTTTCTCGAGTTCGGTGAACTGATGTGCCGGGATGCGCTGAGTCGCAATGAATCGTGCGGGGGGCATTTCCGCGAGGAATACCAGACGCCTGAAGGGGAGGCGGTGCGTGACGACGAGCAGTATTGTCACTCGGCTGTCTGGGAGTACACGGGAGATGACGCGGTGCCGATCCGCAATGAAGAACAGCTCGAATTCGAATACGTTGAATTGGCTATGCGGAGTTACAAGTAATGCATTTCACGCTCAAGATCTGGCGTCAAGAGAATGCCGATGTGGCTGGGGGAATCCGGACGTACGAAGTGGACGATATCAGCGGCGATACGTCCTTTCTGGAAATGCTTGATATCCTCAACGACCAGCTGGAATCCGACGGTGGACTGCCAGTGGCCTTTGATCACGATTGCCGTGAAGGCATTTGTGGGACGTGTTCGTTGATGATTAACGGGACACCGCACGGCCCGGAAACCACTACCACCTGTCAGCTGCACATGCGCAGTTTCGAGGATGGTGACACGATTTTCATTGAACCCTGGCGGGCTGCCGCCTTTCCGGTGGTCCGGGATCTGGTCGTCGATCGTTCCGCGTTTGACCGGATCATCCGCGCCGGGGGGTTTGTTTCCATCGATACGGGCAGTGCCCAGGACGCCAACAACACTCCGATAGCCAAAGACGACGCCGATTATGCGTTTGATGCGGCCACCTGCATCGGCTGTGGTGCCTGTGTGGCCGCTTGCAAGAACGCCTCGGCGATGCTCTTTGTCTCCGCCAAGGTTTCGCACCTGGCGCATGTGCCACAGGGAGATGCCGAGCGCCGTGGGCGTGTCCTGTCGATGGTCGACACCATGGATGCAGAGGGTTTTGGTTCCTGTACGAATTACACGGACTGTGAGGCGGCCTGTCCCAAGGCCATTAGCACAGATCACATTGCGGTCCTCAACCGTGAGTTCATCCGCGCCAAGATTGGCCGTACGACGTGAGCGACCAGGGATCCCATGGTGTGGGTTGATTTTGACCACCGGCTGGCCACAATGCGCTCTTTCAGGCTGCCCTGCGCGTGGACCACGCGGCCGGAGGGTGGAGCCACGGCAGCCGGTGGCCAGTGCCTGCTCCAGCAATTCGGTACCGGGAAAGTGGATACGCCATGAAAAGCTGGCCTTCGTTGGTGTTGTTGGTGGCGCTGTGGGCCGTGGTCCTGCACCTGCTGCTGACCCCGGAGATCGTGGCACCTGATGCGACATCCACTAACACCGCGTCGAGCGCGGACGCCGCAGCGGATCGGCCCGCAGCACCGCTGCCAGCGGCGGGTACTGCGGTAGGCCATGGTGTGCCGCACCGCAATACGATATTTCAGGATATGAACCAGGGCGGTTCTGGCCAGCAGCGGCATGCCAGCGTGTTGCTGGGCGGTTGGTTGTTTGGCGCCCTGCAAATTGCCCTGTTTACGGGCCTGTTGGCCTGGTCGGCCGGTTTGCCGGCCGCGGCGCAGGCCCAGCAGCCGGCTGCCCGGCAATCCCCCTCCTGGTTGTTGCTGGGCCTGTTCGTGTTCGGGGGCCTGGTCTTTGAAGGGGTTTTCGCACTGTTGTGCCGGAGTTACCAGGTGTCGATGCTCGATCCTGCCAACACCCGGTTCCTGGGTTCCTTTCCCGAGGCGACGACGTGGCTGTTGTTCGGTATCTGGTTCGCCCCGGGTGTTTTTGTGGCACTGTACGTGCTGTTCTTTGACCGCTGGATTTTTTCACCCCAGGCGGAAACGCGGTTTGCAGCGCTGTTAGCTGCGCGTACCACGACTCGGGAACATCCTGTTGAGGAGGTTTGACCGCGGCCTGGCCGCGCTCGGTCGTAACACCGATGGAAGCTTACCGAAGTTTGATCATTCTCGGTTCGGTTGTGATCTACATGCTGATGTGTATCGGCGTGGGGTTGTGGGCCATGCGTCGTACCAAGAGTACGCATGACTTTTTCATGGCCGGTCGTCACCTGGGCATTCTGGTAACGGGGGTTGCCGTTTTTTCCAGCACCATGAGCGGTTTTGGTTTTGTGGGTGGTCCCGGACTGGTCTACAAAATGGGCGTCAGTTCGTTCTGGATGGTGGTTTCTGCTTCCGTTGGCATCAGTCTGTCTTTCTTCCTGCTCGCCAAACGCCTGCGACTGTTTGCGGAATTGCGCGAGACGATTTCGCTGCCGGACGCCGTGCTGGTGCGCTACAATAGCCGGTCCACCAGTTTTCTTACCGCGGTAGCCATCCTGTTGGGAGTGATGGGTTATCTGGCAGCGCAGATTGGGGCGATGGCGATTGTGCTGCAGACGATCCTGGCCGAGGTGCCCTGGATCCCGTCAGTACCACGCGAGATGTGCCTGGTGGTGAGTACGGCGGTGCTTGTTTTTTACTGCGTCAGCGGCGGAATTGTCGCGTCGGTTTATACCGACCTGGTGCAGGGACTGATCATGGTGGTCGCAGCGCTGTTGGTACTGTTGACGGCGGTTGCTACGGTGGAGAACGGCATGACTGGCATGTCGCGGATTCTGCTGGCGGACGATCCGGAATCGATCGGGCCCTGGGGGACGCTGGGAATCGTCGGCTGCCTGTCCTGGTATTTTGTGTTTGTGTTGGGGGCCTGTGGCCAACCGCACGTGATCACCAAGTTTATGATGACCCGACGGCTGGGGGATGCCCGGCACATGCTACCCGTATCGGTGTTCGGCTACGCCATCTCGGCCCTGCTGTGGATCGGTATTGGTCTCTCCATGCGGGCGCCCGTTTTGTCCGGCCAGGAGCCGCCGCTCTTGGAAGCGGATAACGCCGCTCCCCAGTTTCTGCAGCATTACGCCCATCCTCTGT
>CAZITS010000513.1:0-4757 GCA_964542185.1 uncultured Pirellulaceae bacterium | reverse complement strand
ACACACCATAGCAGTTTTTGCAACACCCGGCGGGCACCCGCCGGGCGCCACGTGGATCCCGCACAAAAGGTCGCTGCCGGTGCCAGCTGTCGGAGGGCTTCCAGTGACGCGTGATGTGTCGTAACGCGGAGATCCGTATTGTTTATTACCCCACCTCAGGCAGATTCCACAGCACGATCAGCGTGGTCACTTCAGTCATGATTTCTTCAGGACCAACTTGATCGACAACCACGGAATAAAGAAGCAGGCAATGACGATCAACTTCAGAATGCCCAGGAGGCAATAGAAGATCAGATCAAGCTCGTGCTTTGTCAGCCCGAATATTGAGCCGTGGAGATCGTGGACCAGATTCCCCGTGAGCAGGGTGGCACCAAGCGAGATGAAAAGCAGCACGAAGCCGAATATCCAGCATCGCAGCAGCACGTCTTTAGTCGTCTCCAACAATTCCTTGGTCGAGTCAGACATCGCATCACCCAATTCTATTCGGTGTCACTTCCTTACGAAGCTGCCCACGAGCGTCTAATGAGCGGATGGAAAAGCACGGAGACCGTCTAACACACCGACCGCCGCTAGCAACAACGATCCCGTACAAACTGAAATTACCAGTTCCGCGTTCTGGACCGCGGCTGCCGAAAAGAGTAGAGCAACCGGTTCGATCCGCTAGCACCTGCCGTGCCAGCATGCCACCGGCGGTGGCTGCCCGCTGGACCGAGTTTACCGCCCGGAACACGGCGGCTACTGCCAGCACAGGACACCGGGATACCCAATCTACCGAAGTACCAGAGGTGGGAATCGAACCCACACGCCCTTGCGGGCACGGGATTTTGAATCCCGCGCGTCTGCCAATTCCGCCACTCTGGCTTGGACTGGCCGCGACCTTCGCGGTCATGGCGCCGCGCACAGACCGGAACCTGCGGCGGCAGCGGCGCAGAGGCCGCACAGCACACAACTTCTGGCAAATCCGCTCCCTTGTCAACCGCCGGCGTCAACCAATTCCGTGACAGCGACCGCTAAAGTTCTTCCCACTCTGGATCCGATGGAGTGGCGAGGGGCCGGTTCCCGATCGCCGCCTCCATTTCATCTCCTGAAACTGACACCTCGGTCCGTATGCCACCCACCCGCAAACCCAACTCTGTACCCAGCGTCGGATTCCTCACCGTCGTGGACAGCGGTGGCGGTTCGTTCCTGGGTGGCTATTTGGTCTTGAACGCCAGCGGACGGCCCTTGGAATTCCAATGTACCGCTCCGGTGAAAGCGAACCGGGCCCAGGAAATCCTCTATGGACCAACATTGCACCCCTATCTGTGGGGAGAACAAATCGGTGGCGCGCTGATCTCCAAGTCACGCACGCGCCCGTTGTTTGTCTGCACCGATCAGTCCCACACGCTCGCCGTGCGCGCGGCCGTCGACCTTCCCGTGATTCAGGTTCTGCCGGCGGCCCAACGGTCCAGCGGCGCGCCCTCGCAACAGAACATTACCGCCACATCGAGTCCCGAGTCTGCGGAGCAGCCATCCGCAGAGCGGCTGATTTTGGGCCGTTATTCCTGTGCCCTGTCGCGCAGCCACCTGACCGACCGGGCCACCGTCGAACGGGCCTGGAAAACACACCTGGACGATTTGCACCTGAGAGAACCTTTTGAGCGCATCCGAGAAGCCATTACCGAAGCCCAGCGACCCGCCGCCGGACCCGCTTCCGGAGCTGCCGCCTAGACCGGCAGCACCACTGCCCGCAGCGGATGGGAACGCCCTGTTGGATGGGCTGCCCACTTGTCAGGCAATCAATCTGTCGCTGCCGGCGGAGTTGTTTCCCAGCGGCTGGCAAACTGCGCTGGCCCGGGCGCCGCGGATCGTCCTGAAACCGCTGCCGGTGCAAAGCCCGTCGCCAGCCACGATCAATGTCCCACTCCGACAGCCCGCCATCCGCACGTTTGGATTCACGTTTCCTGAACTTCCCGAAGCCGACCTGGGAGTGCTCGATTCGCAACCCAAACGACCTCCGCAGCGCGGCGCAGTCGAGGAGCAGTCCAACACCGCGAGGCGAACAACCCGCATCAAGCCACCACAGGACATCATCAAGCTGCAGGATCGATTGTATTACGTCCTCCAGCCACCATTGGAGGCCCTGACCGGAGAGCTCCGTTTCCCCTTTCAACCGTTTCCCTACCAGCTCGAGGGCATCGCCTTCTTGTTTCCGCGGCACGCCGCAATCCTGGCCGACGAAATGGGACTGGGAAAAACCATGCAAGCAATCACCGCGATTCGCCTGCTACTCCACGCGCGCGAACTACGACGCGTCCTGCTGATTTGCCCCAAACCGCTGGTCACCAACTGGAAACGCGAATTCCAACTCTGGGCGCCAGAAATTCCCGTCGGAGTCATTGAAGGGAATCAAGCGCGACGGAACTGGCAATGGCAACAACCGGCCACACCGGTACTGCTGGCAAACTACGAGTTGCTCGTCCGAGACTATCAAATTGCCGCCAACGAGGGGCTGCATTTCGATCTCGTCCTGCTCGATGAAGCCCAGCGGATCAAGAACCGCCACAGCGCCACCAGCCAGGTGACCCGCTCCATTCGCCGCACTCGCAGTTGGGCACTCACCGGTACGCCGGTCGAGAACAGCCCCGAAGATCTGGTCGGTATTTTTGAGTTCCTCTCACCCGGGCACCTCTCGAGCAACATGCAGGCGCGACGCATGGGCCTGGCAGCGCGCGACTACATCCTCCGCCGGCGCAAAGAGGAAGTCCTGACCGATCTGCCCCCCAAGATGTTCCGCGACGCCGAGTTGGACCTGACGCCCGAACAATGGATTTCTTATCGCGAAGCAGAAGAACACGGCGTAGTACGTTTGACCCAGATGGGCGACGAATTGACGATTCAACACGTCTTCGAACTGGTGTTGCGGCTGAAACAAATCTGCAACTTTGACCCCGCCGAGGGCAGCAGCAGCAAACTGGAGAGACTGCGCGCTGACCTCGAAGAAGTTATTGCCAGCGGTCAGAAGGCAATCGTATTCAGTCAATGGGTTGATTCCCTCAAACGGATCCGCACGGCGCTGCAACCGCTACCGGTCCTGGAATACCACGGCAAGATTCCTGCCCGCAAGCGAGACCGGGTGATCGATCAGTTTCGCGACGACCCGTCATGTCATCTGATGTTAATGAGCTACGGTGCCGGGAGTGTCGGTCTCAACCTGCAATTCTGCCGCTATGTGTTTCTGTTTGACCGCTGGTGGAATCCGGCGGTCGAAGATCAAGCAATCAACCGCGCCCATCGCATCGGTGCCAGTGGCCCGGTAACCGTCACTCGCATGATGACCATCAACACCATCGAAGAACACATCGATCAGGTGTTGCAGGAAAAGCGGGAACTCTTTGAGACCATTTTCTCCGTCGCCGGAACCCCTGCCAGCGCGGGTCTCAACCAGGACGAAATCTTCGGCCTGTTCAATCTGCGGATGCCCCCGCGCAAGCCCCGCTCGGCAGCCTAGAAAATCGATTCCAGCACACCCGGCCTGCATTCCGCACCCTCTCCCCGCCACCCTGTCTCCCGGCGGTTGCCGATCGCCTACAATGCAGGCTGTTGCTGAGCCGTCCCGAATCCGGCTCGACCGTTTGGCCAGAAACCACTGGAGGTGATCTCGTGACCGATGAACGCGATGTTTCCCGGCGGCGCGTCCTGCAAGCTGGAGCAGGAACTGCAGTCGGCGGTTTACTCACCACCTCAACCTCAGCGGCACAAGGGCAAGCGGACGTGCATAGCGACATCTACGCGGAATTAGGCGTCGAGACCTTGATCAACGCCGCCGGTACCATTACCACCATGGGCGGCTCACTGATGCCACCCGAAGTACAGGCCGCCTGGCAGTCCGCTGCCCGGCATTTCGTCGATTTGCTGGCCTTGCAGGAACGGGTGGGCCAGGAAATCGCCAAACTCCTGCAGGTGGAAAGTGCCCTGGTTACGACAGGTGCGGCAGGCGGCATTCTGGTCGGCACCGCAGCCGCCCTGACCTGGAAAGACCCGGAACGTGTGGGGCAGCTACCCCTGCACCCCGATCAGGGCATCGAAGTCATCCGACAAAAAAGTCATCGCGCCTGCTACGATCATCTGGTCGAGGCATGTGGAGTGCGACTGGTCGATGTAGAATCCCGTGAAGATCTGGAACGGGCAATCAATGAACGCACCGCCCTGATGTTCTCCTACAACGTCAACGAAGAAGCGGGCCAAATTAGTCGGACCGAGTGGATCCAGGTCGCCCGCAGTCGGAACATTCCCACGCTGCTCGACGCGGCGGCAGACACACCTCCCTTGGAGCGGCTTTCTGAATACAACCGCATGGGATTTGATCTGGTCGTCTTCAGCGGCGGCAAGGCGATTCGGGGACCCCAGGGTGCCGGCCTGCTGCTCGGCCGGCGGGAACTGATCGACGCTGCCAAACGAAATACCGCGCCGTATTGCAGCAATATTGGCCGCGGTATGAAAGTCAGTAAAGAAGATATGGTCGCGATGTGGGCTGCCGTCAAACGGTTTGTCCATCTCGACCACGACGCCGAGTGGAACTCCTGGCTGGCGCGCATCGAGACCATCGCCGCCGCCATCCGCGATCTGCCGACCCTGACAACGAACACGATCGTCCCACCGATTGCCAACGCGGTACCCCACCTGTTGATCGACTGGGATCGCGATCAGATTGCCCTGACTCCCGCGCAGGTCGGCCAGCGACTGGCCGCCGGCAAACCGCCCATCCGTACCGCCCG
>CAZITS010000512.1:0-4763 GCA_964542185.1 uncultured Pirellulaceae bacterium | reverse complement strand
TGTAGGTGGTATTGAAGGCCCCTCTTCGCGCTGCCAATTGTGTGCGCGCAGCAATGGTGCCATGCAAGACGCTGGCCGGTTCATTACCGGTGGCAACTCCGTACAGGTTACTGAATGCGAGAATGCGGTCTCCCGGCTCTGGTTCTGCTGATGCCTGTCTCGCGAAGTGCGGTGTTTCCGTGAGATCGATCTTCAGGATTGCAATTCCGAGACGAGGATCAGCTCCGGTCAATTGAGCCTGAAACTTGCGACCGTCGTTTAGCACGACAGCGACGTCTTCGGTATCGAGTACGTAACTCCATACAGTAAGCACATGCCCCTTCTCGGAAATGATCAACCCACTCTGGTATGCCTCAAGTCCGCGAATTCCACCAGCGCCATAAATCTTGACCATCTTGGGCTGTACCGCAGAGATGGTTTGCGCGTAGGAGTCATCCGCCAGAAGATCTGATGGCGCACATAGACAGCTGAACAGTAGCATTGCCGGCAACGCGTTTCTGATGGGCCGGCAAATTCTCGTGTCGTACCTGGAATTGACTAAAGCAAAACGGCGTGACATTGGTTTATGGCTTTTTTACTGTGGGATTCTTGATTTCAAAGTTCTTGACTTCAAGCGTGGCAAATAATTGATTGCCATGTCGAACTTCTATTTTGCGGGGAATTTGCAGTCCTTTGTACATGTTGAAATCCGAGAACATGATATCGCACCGGTCGATGTCGTCGTTGAGCGTCATTTCCATACCGACCAGTTTTCCACTGGTCGTATCGAACAGGAATCTCGTCTCTTGAATAACGTTGTAGGTTCCCACAAGTACATCGAAAAGGCCGGGTTGTGAAGGAGTGGGTGCTGTGCCGAGATAGAACATTTCGCCAAACTTGTCTGGCCCTGACGTGAGTAGGTGACGCCACAAATGCAACCCGACAAGCAGGCCTCCGCTGTCCTCTGGATCTGTCTGTTGGTCAAGGTCAAGTGTAGTGTCAACCAGGGCCGGACCGGAAGGAAACTGTGCGAGAAGTCTTGAGTCTTCCAAAGCGATTTGGAACTCACCTCCAGCGGTCAAAACGCCTGAAAATAACCACTGTCCTTTGGTGTTAGAAAAATCGCCGTGCTGGACCGACGCGGTCCAGATTCGCTTCTGGTTTTCTAGATTGAAGAAGTAGTTCGCATAGCCTTCCCTTGGTTGCACAAGGTTCGTAATTTCGGGAGGAAGTTTTTGAGGCGCAGGTATCTGGGGCGCTGGAAGAGGCTGGCGTTTGGGAGCATCGGGTTGGTTGGGGTCGGGTTTCTTGGGTGCAGGGTTTGGTTGTGGTTGTTCAGCAGCGGGGCTCTGAATCTTGCGGAGGAGTTCTCGTCGCGAGTGCACTCCCATCAATCTCACCACCACTTCGAACTCTTGACCGTCTCTGCGATACTTGAGCGGTACGTTCCAGCCTTTGGGGTAAATTCCCAGCACGTTCTTGAATTCATTAACAGTGTTAATAGTGCGTCCCGAGAAGGCTACGATCTCGTCACCATATCGCAGTCCTCTCCGATAGGCGTCTGACGAGTCAAGGATATTAGAGACCACTACACGTCCGTCATCGGAAGTGGCTACGGTTGCTCCCAAAGTGGCGTGATCGACGATGCGTCCGCTCTTGAGGTAGCCAAGGAAGTTGCGTAATTGGTTGCTGGAGATAGCGTAGCCAACGCCGACGTTAACACGCCCGCGTTTCTCGAACGATCCTCGGCCATTGACACCGATCAACTCGCCAGTCGCATTGAATAGCGGGCCACCCGAATTTCCCGGATTAATCGATGCATCTGTTTGTATGCAGTCTGTGTATTCCAGCAAAGTTCCCGCCGGAGGTTGATAGCGATGAATACCGGACACAATTCCGTATGTGACAGTTGGGTGAAAATCTGTCGCCAGGAGAAAGGGGTTGCCGACCGCAAAACACCAGTCTCCGCTCCGGACACGATTGCTATCAGTGAGTGTTGCATGTGGGAAATCATTCCGGCCCAGCAGCTTGATCAGGGCTACGTCGCCAGTGGGGTCAAGACCGACGAGAACTGCGTCGTACAGTTTTCCATCGTCCATTCCGCACTTCATATGATTTCCGGCGGGTTTGACCACGTGGTAATTGGTAAGCGCGAAACCGTCCGGAGAAATGAGCACGCCTGACCCACCTCCGTGACCACCGCGTGCAAAGATACAGACCGCAGTCGCTTTCGCTTTTGCGATGACGCGAATGCGCTCTTGTTCTGCGTTTCGTACCAGCGGTGGGATTTCCGCAGCGAACGACGCAAGGCCCCAGAGCACGACCAACCAGGCAGCCAGTAGAGACGCACCAGGTAGACGGACACAGTGACGCCGTATGCCGTTTGTCACCCAGCGGTGGTCCTGAATCATTATTTTGTGATCCTTGCGTTGCAGAGGTTCAGGTGGTCCTGAATCCCCTTGCCTTTTCCGTAATCGACCAGGATTGTCAAACGTTGAATTCCTGAAATATCCAAATCCAAATCAAACGGATCCATTGCACCGGTGACCGATTTTCTGAGGAGTTCACGCTGGTTGCCAAGAATCACCAAATCAACATTTCCTTGTCTACGAGTTCGATGATCCAACCCGACGGTTGCTTTGAATCGTCGAAATTGCTCGGTCAGTCGGTAGACCAATTGGGTTCGGCTTTGAATCGCCAGTCCTTTTCGATATTCCAGCTCGCGTCCACCAGGCTTGCTGAGTTGGAGTGTTCCGCCGCTGAAGCTCCGATCACGACGAGGTCCAAACAGGGCTTGAGCCAATGGGTCTGCTTTGCCAACGAAAGGGGTCCAGGTTACAGAATCTGGATCGAGGTCACTCAGGAAGGTGAGGTTCTCAGAGGAAAAATCAATCTTGGCTAGATCGGTCAATGCCAGGTTATGTTTCAATCCGCTGGAAGTCGTAACGTGCAATTGGTCCGCGCGCAACTGGAGCGATTGGGCATTCCACAGATTACCGTAGGCGTCGAGTAGCTGGGCAACAGGTTTAGGCCCTGGGGCACGGGGTGGATGGAAATAGACGACTCCCTCGAGTCGCATTCGTTCTACGGGCACAGGTTCATCGTCTAATTCGAAATGGACTGTGTCTGCGTCAATGTTGTGAAGAATGCCATCCAATTCGTCCAACACATTGTCGTCGACCCGTATGGCAAGCACGTCTGCTGTAACTTTGCGGTGGGCGATACGTTTCCATTGGGCGTCGGTTGGTGAGGGGGGGTGAAACCTGACCGCACGAATCAATCGCGTAGAAATGGTTCGCTTTTCCCCCTGAAGCAACGTGATGTCAGCGATGCGTTTCTCTACGGAAAACGCGCTTCCGGTCAATTTGCAACCATCGGTCAACTCGATCCATACGCTCGGGCGGACACTCTTTCGCCCGTCAGCAGGGCGCGTAATCGTTAGCAATTCAGAGAATGAATATTCTTGAACAGAGTCGCGCCCTTTGAGCGAGATTGTTCCATCCTCCAGGGCGACCAGCTGGCCTGTAATCTCGTTTCCGGAAAGCAATTGGACGCTGAGCTCATCAGATGCCAGGAAAAGTAAAGTAGTGGCAGCCAAGCTCCACATGGTTAGACTCCGTGGCGATGACAAGGACTGGAAGCTACAAGTGATAGTGCGAGAGTTGACACTTCCGCTGTTTGATACGTTTCAATCATCTTTACTGGCGATCTTCTTGAAGTAAGCCTCGATCACTTCACGAAAATGCGCGGGGAGTCCTTCGCTTATCCGTTGAAGTGTAGCCTGACGTTCTTTGGGTGGGAGACTTCCCCAGTCAATGTCATCACCCAGATTTCGGGGATCTACATTCCCTGGTCCGCTACCCGGCAAAGCGTTGCTTTCATTCGCCGGCTGCTGCGGTGCATTCTGATTGCCTTGGGGCTGGCCCGGTTGCTGTTGTTGCTGTTGTTGTTGCTGTTGTTCTTCTTCCAGTTTCTTGATCATTTTGTCGAGTTTGGCTATGACTTCGTCTTCTTCCTCTCGAACGCGTTTGCCAGTGCGCCCGAGATCTAGTCTGCGTCGCACATCGTTCATTAAACGTGCAACCTCGTCCAGCGAATCGGTTTTGAGCTGCTGACTGTCTGCCTCTAACAAGCGGGCCACAGTCGCGTAGCGACGAGGTATTTCTTTTTCCTTTTCGAGTAATTTAGACAGGCTTTTCAGACACGCTTCTTTCTTCAAGAGGGTGTGTTCTGCAGTAGCGCGATAGAACAGCAGCGACGCTGGATCGAGCACATCGCTGGTCGACGTATCCGCTAGTTGGAGTAAGACTTCGTCATGCCAGCCGTGTTGCGCCAGCCATCGCGCGTAGTAGAGACGAAGAGTCGCTTTTAGAAACGCGGGAAGTTCCGAGGTAGTTAGAACTGGCAACTCCGGAAGCAGGAGCGACTTTTTGGGGCCCTGGCAAAGGGTTGTTAACTTTGCCACTCGAGGGTCTGCGAGTGCCGCTGTACTCGCAACACGCGCTAATAAATCACCTGTAACGGCGTTCGAGTCTGGCGATGCCCAGATCGCGTCGACCTTGCTGCGCAGGTCGTCGTTGATGTTTTTTGTATCAAGCCAGTCTCGCATCCTGGATTCAGCTTGTCCCAGGGTGGGGATGTCCCAACTGGCGCGTACCTTCAGATCATCTTCGGCAACCACTTGAATGGACAATGCAAGCAAAGTCACGGCGGAGAGGAATGTCGAAAACCTGCAGGCCAAAAAGTGGCCGGATGACTTGTCGTGCTGTATTTGCATTAGCGAT
>CAZITS010000511.1:0-4777 GCA_964542185.1 uncultured Pirellulaceae bacterium | reverse complement strand
ACAACACACGGCCAATATTCCATTTCTTCTGAAGCCAGAACCAGGTACGAATATCACCTGGGTCTCCGCGAGTGTCAAAGTGCACAATTGTCGCAGGCCGTTCGAATGTTGTGGCCTTTTTTCATCTGGTCCTTCAGCATATACCAGCTCTGGAGACAGGTACTCAGTAAAACCAACCCAACAAACGTAAAGCGATGCGTGGATCGTTCCGCCAAGACGAGCTGAAGGACTCCTGACCGAGACGATTAAATTGTGACGGATCTAAATTGGGACGGGATCAGGTCAGGAAAATCCGCAACTTCTTATAAAAGAATATTTGCTCGCTGCGAGTTTTGGCCCAAGCCGTTCGCTGGCCAGGTGGATTAGAGCTCCCAGGTAAATCGGCCAATCAATCAGGTGAACGCCTATTGCCGACCACGGTCTGCACGAGTTAAACAAAGAGTAGTGCGATAGTAAAATACGCTGGTACTTGCCCTTCCAAATCGTTCTTAGTCAGTGTGCAAGAATGTGAATCTGGAGATCTCGCATGAATACACAATCCCGGTGGTACATGACTCTCATGTACACTCTGACCAGTTGCATTCTCATTCTTACTCGCCCAGCGCCCGCCCAACGCGGGGAACCGCAACTCATCAAGCCGCTACGAGCTGCGCCATCGCTGACCGGCGCGGGAGAGTGGATTAACTCTGCGGGTCCTCTTCGACTAGCGAATTTGCGCGGAAAAATCGTCATTCTGGATTTCTGGACGTACTGCTGCTCGAACTGCATGCATATCCTTCCTGAACTCAAGAAATTGGAGCGAGCCTATCCCAACAACGTGGTCGTGATCGGTGTTCACTCAGGCAAGTTTGCGACAGAACATAACGCGGACAATATTCGTGAGGCAGTATTGCGCCACGAAATCGAGCACCCTGTATTGAATGACCCCAACCACCTGATCTGGCGACGATACAACGTCCGTATGTGGCCCACTCTCTGCATCATCGACCCTACCGGCCGCCTCCTGGCCCGACACGAAGGAGAAATTCGTTTTCCAGTACTCGACCGATTCCTGCGCAATCGACTGGCTGGCTATCGAAAAATGAGGCAACTGGACGAAACACCCTTGCGTTTTGAACTGGAAAGCCATGCCGCGAAAGTGACACCTCTAAAGTTCCCGGGAAAAGTACTCGCCGATGAAACCAGTCGTCGACTATTCATTTCTGACAGCAATCACAACCGCATCGTGATCACCAGCCTCGACGGTAAGCTCATTGACGTCGTAGGCAGTGGCGTGATTGGAAAACAAGATGGGAGCTATCAAACGTGTTCTTTCAATCACCCTCAAGGGCTCGCTTTGTTCAAACAGTCACTATACGTCGCCGACACCGAAAACCACTTGATTCGCAAAGTGGATCTAGATAGCCGGAAGGTATCCACGGTGTCTGGAACGGGCCGACAAGCCTCCGTACGACCGCGGCCAGGTAGTCGCCACCTCAACAGCCCCTGGGACCTGTGCCTGCATAAGGAGACCATTTACATCGCAATGGCAGGAGCACACCAACTCTGGAAGCTGAGCACTCGAGGAGGTATTGCGAAGTGGTTTTCAGGAAACGGCGTTGAAGACATTGTCGACGGACGGCTGAAATCAACTGTTTACGGGCAACTTGGTTATGCGTCCTACGCGCAACCAAGTGGGTTGGCAACAGATGGAAAGTGGCTTTACGTCGCTGACAGCGAAGGCAGTTCGATTCGTGCTGTGCCGCTACGAACTGGCGCAACTCGATATGTCCAAACCGTATTAGGGACATCTGCGTTGGCGAACAACCGCCTGTTTACATTCGGCGATCGCGATGGCCGCGTCACCCAGGCTCTGTTACAGCATCCCCTCGGCATCGTCTCAGTTGGCCAACGGTTGTTCATCGCAGACACGTACAACAACAAGATCAAAATGCTCGACTTGCAATCCCGTGTGATTCGCACGCTTGCTGGGACACCACAACCCGGAAGCACAGACAATCCGCCACGCTTTGATGAACCCGCTGGTATCAGCTATGCCGCCGGGAAGCTCTATGTCGCCGATACAAACAACCACTCGATACGCGTACTCGACCTGAACAACCGGACGGTATCGACGCTGGTGATTGATGGGTTGCCAGCCCCCAGCCCAGCCGAACCACCCACAGCGTTCCTGCTTCCCGGAGCAAAAACCGTAAAGTTTGAACCTGCCCATATCCAAGCAATGCAACGACAGCTCGTAATCGATGTGCAGTTGCAACTCCCTGTCGGAAACAAACTGAACTCATCCGTTCCGCTTCAGTACACCATTCTGCAAGGAGACTTTGTCGATGCTAGTCTGATCGACAAACTGCAAATACTGGAGACGAACAGTGCTCGCTTTAACCTGCGTGTTCCACTACGAAGTGAAACTGGCCAATCTCGTTTTGAATTGGCCGTAAAATACTTCTATTGCCAGGACGGGCTGGAGTCGGTCTGTCGCGTAAGCAGCGTTAAATTCGCGGGTGAGGTGCGTTTATCTTCGCAGTCCGGCCGCAAAAGCTTGCAGTTGCGGCACATCGCACCGTGAAAACGGCCACCTGGCCTTTGTCCAATACCGCCCAAAGGTGGCTGGCTCATCACCAATCAGTCACTGCGGCGGGCGACACGGCCATCTGGTTCAGACAGACAGGTACCACAGGATTGGTAATGAACATCACAGACTATCAAATACATCGCCTCCATCTACCGCTTCGCGAACCGATCGGAGACTCACAAGTTCATTTTACTGATCACTGGATTACCGCGATCGAGCTTGTTTGCGATGATGGAAGCAAAGGTGTCGGATTTGATTGCCAACAAGGGCTACCCACCGCTCGCCTGCCAAGTCTTCGCGAACAGTTTGAATATGCCCTTTGGCCTTCTTTAGCCCAGGCGGAACCACTGAGCCTGGCAATGACAATTCAACGCCCACGTGGTGGCAATGTCGGCTGTGGATTTCGCACGCCCCCCATCGAAACCGCGCTCTGGGATCTGGCAGGCAAACAAGCCCAAGTCCCCCTTTTCCAGTTACTGGGAGGCACGGACCCTCAGGTCAAGGCCTACGGTAGTACACTTGATTTCCACCTCAACGACGACGACTTTCGAACCAAATTGGAGCGGATGAATAAGTACGGATTTTCGGCGTTCAAGATCAAAGTCGGTCATCCGGATCTATCCTGGGACTTGAAACGACTGCAATTAGTACGAGACGTAGTGGGGAGCGATATCCAATTGATGGTCGACGCCAATGAAGCCTGGTCAGTGAAGGAGACACTTCAGCGTCTGCAGGCGTACCGTAACGCAGGGCACGAAATCTTTTGGATCGAAGATCCAATCACCCGTGAAGACTACGCCGGCTATGCAAGGCTTTGCAGCGAACTCGAATCAACCCGTGTAAATACTGGTGAATACCTGAGCATTTCTGGCAAGCGACAGCTCCTGGTCTCCGGGGCAGTCGATGTCCTGAACATCCATAACTCGATCCACGAAGGTCGCTTTGCAGCCACGCTCGCGGGCGAATATGGCGTTCCTGTCTCACTAGGTAACACGCTGTTGGAACTCGGGGTCCACCTGGCAGCCAGTCTTCCTGAGTGCCTGTATCTCGAATACTCGGATCTGATCTGGAATGAACTGGCAGTCGAACCTATACGAGTAGAGCAGGGCTGTGCCTGGGCACCACAGCGCCCAGGGCACGGAATTGAATTGGACCCGGACAAAGTTGCGTTCTATGCAAAACCTGAATAGATAGCCCAACGTTCAGGTGCCGTGTTGGCAGCCAATTTCTGGGAATGTTAGACTACGCCCGCTTGGCACGGACACTTCGCAGGAACCGCCCCCATGACCAGATCTGCTATAGAGACGCTCCGCTCAGGCTGGCAGCTCACCACTGTTGCATTTGCTTTGTGCCTGACAGCTGACGCACCACGAGGACACTGTGACGAAACTCGTCTCAATGGACACGTCTTTACGTTGCCGGACGGTTACGAAATCGAACATGTTGCCGGACCACCACTGGTCAATCGTCCCATTTCAGCCGACTTCGATGACCGCGGCAGACTCTATGTTACCGACTCCAGTGGCTCCAATGAAAACGTCAAGATCCAACTTGAAAAGCGTCCTCATCGAATTGTTCGCCTGGAAGACACGGACGGTGACGGAGCCTTTGAGAAAGGAACCGTGTTCGCCGAAGGATTGATGTTCCCTGAGGGAGCCCTGTGGCACGACGGATCATTCTATGTCGCCGCGCCACCACAAATCTGGAAGTTTACTGACACGGACGACAACGGCGTTTGTGACGAACGGGAAATCTGGTTTGACGGCAAGACGCTGACCGGCTGTGCCAACGACCTGCATGGGCCTTACCTTGGCCAGGACGGTTGGATCTACTGGTGCAAAGGGGCATTCGCCGAACAGCATTATGAACAGTCAGGACGCACCCCGCTTGTGACGCGCGCAGCGCATATTTTCCGACGTCATCCCAGTGGGGGCCCAATCGAACCTGTGATGACTGGCGGCATGGATAACCCCGTCGAGGTCGTGTTTACCCAGGGGGGAGAACGGATTTTCTCGACAACGTTCCTGCAACATCCAGGAAACGGCTTGCGTGATGGACTAATCCACGCCGTGTACGGTGGAATCTACGGGAAAGTGCATGGCGTGCTGGAAGGACATCCCCGCACCGGTCCAATCATGCCGGTCTTGTCGCACCTGGGAGCTGCTGCACCATGTGGCCTGGTTCGCCTGGAATCCGCGCAATTAG
>CAZITS010000510.1:0-4778 GCA_964542185.1 uncultured Pirellulaceae bacterium | reverse complement strand
TGTTCGTCGTTTCCAACCCAGGAAATTAATGTCAACAAATCCTGTGTGCGCTGGGCAAAGACTGAGTCGTTGTAGCCATGGGTATAGCCAGCATAAGGGCTCGTAGAAACCGCACGGGATTGCTGCAGGGTTTTTCCGTCTACGAGAAACTCTCCCTGATAAATCAGATCGGCAGCGATGACGGCCGCGCCCCCATTTAGTAACGCCTGAATAGGTGCGCGAGGTTTCTCCGTTTCGTCATACAGGCCAGCCTTTCCTATGCCATCCACCCAAACCACGACTTGTTTATTCCATTGGACTTGCTTGGGAAAAAGCGAGACTACTGGTAATTCTTGTCCACTCGATGCTTTGCGCACTAGATCGGTGAATTCAAAATAATCACCGCGATCGGTCTTGGTGCGTTTCTCGCGTTGCAACGGGTCCGAGGCCAAATCCTGGTTGTTGAGAATAACTCGAAATGCATTGCCCACGACCCGTTGGTACTCGCGTAACTCTGCGGGGTTTGCAGGAACCAGCCTGGCCAATTGTCGATCCGAAACCTTCGACAGATACTGCATTAAGTCCAGCTCATACTGGACGCCACCCGTTGGTTGCGGGTGGTCTTCGTTCCACACTGTTTTTTCTTCGTTGGTAAGCGGCTCCCAATCTTCTTCCACAATGGGTTCCGTCAATCCTAAATTCAGATACTTGTTGAACCAGGAGTACATCACTGCCCTGGTTACATAGTTGTAGTTGTGTGGAAAGTGTGTCAAAGATTTGCAGAGTACACGATCCTTAACTCCCAGCATGCCGTACAAAGCTTGTAACTGCGGATACCCACTGGTCATCATCTCCTTGGTCCAGTCATCTGCCGCCGTCATCGCTTGTGGACGGGGCGCGAAAAGCGCTGTCAATTCTACGTTGCCAGTACCAACGCGCAACAAACAACAATTCTCACAGGTGCACCCACCCTGCATCGACGTAGATACCATTCCCTGGGGAAAAGAAACAACCGGGCGTGAATCCAGCGCACCGACCAGTATCGTCTGCGTGCCACCGCCGCTACCTCCAGTCACGCCGAGGCGACCTGCATCCACGTCAGGCAGGCTGCACAAGAAATCAAGCGCCCGAATTGAATTCCAGGTCTGCAGCGCCATCATGCTCTGAAGCCGTAATTCAGCTTGCGTACTGTAGAGCCCCCAACGTTCTTTGGTGTCGACAATCGGACGCTGATCTGGTCGTAAGCGATGGGGAATTTGCACGCTATCCGCGTATCCCACCATATCGTAAATGAACGTAACGCACCCCATTCTCGCCAACTGGGCACAACGCGCAATCTTGGGAAAACGTCCACTCCCTTCAAATCGTTCATGCCCCTGGACGATAAACTGTCGGATTCCATCAGCGCCATGATCTTGCAACCGCCCCCCATGGCCGTGGGGACAAAGAACAGCTGGAAGCTTGCCTTTTTTCCCACTCGGTCGAAAAAGTAAACCGGTGACAAAATGCTCAGGAACACTTTCGAAATAGACTTTTTCGACCGTGAAACCGGGCCGTTCTACACGTCCATGCACAACAGCCTTGAGGGGCGTTCTTTCCGGTAAAGGCCAGAGTCCAGTCGCGACCTGGACTCTTAACCGCAATTGGCTGGCGCGCTCCTCCCAGGCGGCTTTGGTCGACGGAACCGCAAAAGGAAAAAAACCATTGAGGTTCGTCAGATCGCCCAGGCGGCGATCCTGTGGGACTTTTCCTTGAGGGAACACACGTGGACCAGCGGATTGGCCAATCGTCGCACTGACCAACACCGCCAGGAACAAAGACCAGTGCATGGTCGTAATAAACAGGGATCTGGAAATCGATTTCATTTTCATCTCCTGGTCGTTTCCCCGGGAAAGTGCTAAGTCCAGCTCTCTTACTGTTCTGCATTCCGACTACTGCGTCAAGCAACCATCGGGAGAGATTCATACCGCTTCGTCTCCAGGATACTCCTTATCTCGAGAACGACAGCGAATCTGGAGTGACAGGAATCGGGCGTTGCAACACCGGCAGCCTCATTTCGGACGCCGCCACCTCCACTCCGCCTGCTACCGAACCAAATCGCTCCCCTTACCGTGCGTTTAGTGGTGTTTGACACTGTGACCAACGATCTCCAGGCACTGGCTGATTCGGTTTATACACTTCTGTATCTGCCAAACAAAATCTCTATGACTCTTCTGACTCCCGCAGCGCTGGTGCCAGGTAGTCAAGTAAATCACTGGCAATCAAGGAGATTTGCCCCAGTTGCCGGGCTGCCAGATCACCTGCACGACCATGCACATGAACTCCCAACTGAGCCGCATCCCAAGCCGACAATCCCTGACTGATCAAGGCGGCAATCACCCCGGTCAAGACATCTCCCGATCCGGCTGTCGCCATACCTGGGTTACCCGTCACATTTCGAACCGATCGGCGGCCATCGGTAATCAATGTTTGTGAACCTTTTAGCACCAACACAATGTGATGTCGCAGGGCGAGTTTTGCAGCCGCCTCTTCGGCCGTCAGCGATTCCAAGTTAGCCTGCTCCTGCAACCGCCGAAACTCACCTAAGTGCGGCGTGAGCACACGCTCGCCTCCCGGAGCAGCAACCCCATCGCGCCGCGCGGCCAGCGCATTCAGTGCATCCGCATCGACAACCATCGGTTTCTGTAACGTCTGATACAATTCGTCAACAAACGAAACCAATTCAGGAGACCGACCTAAACCAGGCCCACAGGCAACGCACGTCGCCCGGTCGGCCAGTGGCACCAACTGGTCAAGACTCGTGGCGGCGATACGGCCTTCTCCGTCCGAATGCAAGGGCGTTGTCATATAACAAGGTTCAAAGCCGGCTACCGTTTCCAGACAAACATCCGGAACCGCCAAGGTGACCAATCCAGCGCCACCTCGTAAAGTGGCTTTTCCAGCCAGAGCAATCGCACCGCTCATACCGCGAGACCCACCAATCAACAACGCCCTGCCGTAGTCTCCCTTGTGCGCGGAAGGTAGACGCGGGGCCAGGCGCGGCAAACCGGGACCCGGCGATGGCACTCGCTCGCTCATGGATGATCAGACCGGTGCTTGCGCGTCGCAATCAATCCCGCGACATAACCAGCCTTGAATCCAGCATCGATGTTGACAACGGTCACATTCGCAGAACAACTATTGAGCATTGCCAGCAAGGCGGTCACTCCACCAAAACTGGTACCGTATCCAACACTGCTCGGCACACCAATCACCGGACAATCGACATAGCCTCCCACGACGCTTGGCAAAGCACCCTCAAGCCCTGCCACCACAATGACTGCATCCGCTCCGCGAATCTCGCCTAGTCGCTCTGGCAGTCGGTGAGGCCCCGCCACGCCAACATCTTGAATCAACGGTGCTTCGATGCCCATCCATTGCAGTGTCTCGCAGCTCTCCTCCGCCACATGCCGGTCTGTCGTTCCTGCCGTGATGACTGCCACTCTGCCAGCGGTCACTCCCTCTTGTCTGGATTCAACAGCAATCCGAAAAGTCCGTGCCAGTTCGTTGTAGTGTCCTTGCGGGAAGGTCTCTTGCAGGCCCTTTGCCTGCCCTTCATCGATCCGTGTTACTAATACGGCTTGCTCAGCTTGCAATAGCTGTTGCACGATGTCTTGAATCACGGTCAGAGACTTACCTTCGCCAAACACCGCCTCGGGAAATCCACACCGATCTTCACGGTTGAGGTCGAGTGTTACCGGGGATGCCTGTTGAGAAACTTCACTGGCCAAGTGTGAAACAAGGTCCTCCAGGGGCAACTTTTCGCGTGACACATCTTCTCCGATCGGTCCAGCTTCTTCAGTTTTCATGCCTCCATACTAACGCGTTTTCCCGGTAGCAGCGACCGGCAGCCCAAATCTCTTGGACTCGTCCTCTTGCCGGCCCACCATCTATGATTGAAAACTAGGAATCGCGCAGTCTCACATTCACGTGTAACCGCAGTGAAGGCATACACGGTAAACCTCAACTGCTACCGGAATCGTCAGTCGCGACCTGTGGACCCGGACGCTCTCTCACGCAATCCATGACAGGTAGTTTGATGAACATCTTTCTCATCGGTTATCGGGGAACCGGCAAATCAACCGTGGCAGAACGGCTCTCAGCCAAGACTCAAATGCCCTGGATTGATGCCGATGAGTCGATCGAAACGCTGGCTGGGGCCTCGATCAAGGAGATTTTCTCGGAGCAAGGTGAAAGCATCTTTCGAGACCTGGAAACAACGGTCCTGGAAAACTTGCAACAGCGTGATGGCTGGATTCTCGCCTTGGGTGGAGGAGTCATTGTGCGCAGTCAAAATCGGCGCATCCTGTCTCAAACAAGTCCGGTATTCTGGTTAACTGCCCAGGTTGGCACGATCCAATCACGACTTTCCGCGGACCCCAATACGGACCAACGCCGTCCGGACCTCACCGCCGCTGGTGGCGTTGACGAAATCAAAGAACTGCTAGAGCAGAGAGAACCTCTCTACCGCCAGTGTGCCGACCACATCGTGCCCACAGATAACCGGACATCCGACGCGATTGCCGATCAGATTGTCGAGCTTCTGTCGCAAGAGCACCATGCTCGGAACCCTCTTGACTGAACCGGGTCAGGCCAAGGAAAAGTGCTGATAACTGCGTGTACTAAGCTGCTACCGCACATGCTGATGGCCGCAGTGGCCGCCCAGCAGTAGTATGCAACCGGCTCGGTGTTCGATTTCGCGCGTGTTCGGTATGCTCTGTAAGATAGTCAACGTCATTGCACGATGCTATTCGCTTCGA
>CAZITS010000509.1:0-4790 GCA_964542185.1 uncultured Pirellulaceae bacterium | reverse complement strand
CTGTGTGCTGACGCAACCCTTCCTGGGACTTCTACCCAGGCAGTCGAATGTGCCGTGCAACGGTGGGGGCAGCTGGACGGACTCTACCATGTGGCGGGTGGGAGCGGGCGTCGACAGGGAGACGGTCCGCTGGACCAGATCACCGAATCCGGCTGGGGGCACACCATGACACTCAACCTGGATTCCCTGTTTTTCTCAAATCGCGCGGCAACACGGCAATTTCTCAAACAAGGTGGCGGAGGCACCATTCTCAATATGGCATCGGTACTCGGGTTTTCTCCAGCGCCCCAACATTTCGCCACCCACGCCTATGCGGCCGCGAAATCTGCAGTGATCGGTTTGACCCGGTCTTGTGCCGCCTATTACGCACCACAAGGTATTCGTTTCAACGCGGTCTGCCCGGCCTTGGTGGAAACCCCGCTGTCGCAGCGCGCCCTGAGTGATCTAGAAACCATGACATACATCCGGGAAAAGCAGCCGCTCCACGAAGGTCGTGCTGGACAACCGGCTGATCTCGACGACGCTGTGGTCTATTTCCTTTCCAACGGATCCCGCTTCACCACGGGTCAGATCTTGTCCATTGACGGCGGCTGGTCAGTATCTGAACCCCAGGCAGGCGAATCAGGTCCCAGCGCCAACAATACTGCCGGAAAGAAAAAATCGGCCCCGTCACCGGAAACCGACCCTCTCGCTTGATCGATCCCCTGTCACCCAACCTGTCGGCTCCTGAGAATAAATCGTCATGCCAAGCCCCAGCGAAGATTACCTCGCCCGTTGCCAACAGCTATTGGACCGCGTTGCCGAGCAATCAGCCGTGGTGCAACAAGCTGCAGATTGGTTTTCCGAATCGATTCTCGCAGGACGTCTGGTCCATCTGTTTGGTGCTGGGCACAGCCGAATCATGGTCGAAGAAATGTGGCCGCGTTATGGTTCCTTTCCCGGTTTTCACCCCATCGTTGAATTGTCACTGACATTCCACAACCAGGTAGCCGGTGCCAACGGGCAGCGACAAGCCATGTTCCTGGAAACCCAATCAGGACTGGCCGAGCGCATTTTGCGAAATTTCCACCTGACCCCCCAAGATACGGCGCTGATTATTTCCTCGAGTGGCTGTAACACGGTGCCGATCGAAATGGCCCAGTTGCTGCAAGCGCAACAGGTCAAGGTCGTGGCCATGGTCAGTTTGGCGCACTGTCGTGGCAGTCAAAGCAAGCATCCCGAGGGTATCAAGTTGACCGACTGCGCGGATCTGGTTCTCGATACAGGAGCTCCCATCGGTGATGCCCTGGTTCGTTTACCGGACCTGGAAACACCCGTGGCTCCGGGATCCACAATCGGAGGTTGTCTACTGGTCAATGCAATCAAGGCGGAAGTAGCCGCGCGACTGGTCCAGGCGGGTACCAGGCCCCACGTGCTGACCGCAGCCGCATTGGTCGGAACTGAACGGGCCAAAGCACTTTTTGAAGCGGCCTACGACGAGCATGGTGAGCGCATCGCCCTGCTCTACCAACGACAGGACACCGCCTGAGGGGAAGCAACACACGTTACGCTCTCGCCATCAGCGCAGGTAACTCAGTGATCCACTACCTGGCATTTGCTTCCAGCGTCTCAGTCAGCTGACTATTCACTTCATTCAGCTGTCCTTCAAGGGCAACGTTCTGTTGGTAGAGCTTGCTGAGTTCCGTCTGCAGTGAAGTCCACTGCTGGTTCAGCGTGCTGAGATACTCAGCCGCAACCTGTTGCTCCTGGTCAAACTTTTCCTTATCCGCGGTCAGCTCATCACGTTCTGTCTGACGACTTGTGATCTGACGATCCGTCCGAGCTTGCGTCCTTTGCAAAGAAGCGATCTCTTCGGTAACCAGCTGGACACTTTGTGAGAGCGAGGAACGCAGCTCAAATCCATGTGAAAAAGAGAAGCTATAATCGTTGAGTTGACGCACATAGACATCCGACTCGATTTCACAGATTTGCTGGTCGACCAGGGCTTGTGTTTCTTCGTTGTTGGGAAACAACGCATAGTCATTGATTTGATAGTCCTTTTGCACCAGCTCGATTTGCCCCTCAGCGCTACCACCTCTGAGCGTCGGTATGGCGGCCTGCCCATTGGTGGGATCAAAATAGAACCCGTCGGTAACACCCTGTTCGGCCCCACTGTCAACTCGCACTGTGTAGTCCTTGAGAAATTTGAGACGAACCCAGTGATTCGCCTCGCGATCGCCCTCGCGCCACGGTCCCCCATCACGCACATATTCAGCGACAATCGACTGCCCAATGTTGCCCGCCGCCTGCGAAAATTGCCTGGCAAAGCTTTGCAGTAACGGCGGGCTGCTGGGATTCACTGCCTGATAACCGGCCGGCACTCCGAAAATCGCTGGCACGTTCTCTTTTCCATTAAGAAATTCCTCGGCAGTAAACATCGTGCCAAACACCGGGCTCTCAGTAACAGGCACACTGGCGCCAAAGTTGCGTGGCGCCGGTTGGGTGGCGAAGAAAATATGCCCATCGATCGGCATCAGTGAATAAAGAGACAAGGAAATATTTGTATTTAGTAACGTGTGGGATCCGTCCACCCCTTCCGGTGTAGTCAGATTCAACATAACCGCGTTGTTTGTCGCCTCCGTTACCTTGAACTCACCGACGTACTGCTGCGGCAGTACCTGGTTTCCTTCAAAAAGCCCGGTCTCTGCGAAAGCGTACAGTACGTCATTGACAGCGATTCCGTGCTTTTCGACTCCTTCGGCCAACGCCGTAGTGACCTGAAATTGTCCGGCGGCTTGATTACCGCCGGTAATCGCGCAACCCCTCCACACCCGGCCGCGGTCACCGATGATGCGTGCCAAGGCAGTGCGACAAGTCGATAAGGGAGCATCCGGGTTCCAAGTCGGCGTATTGACAGCGCCTGGTTCGGGAGGAATCGGCTGATCCCGCGGCCCATTTGCCAACTTGGAAATCTCCACTTTGGCTTGGGCGAGTTTCTTTACCTCATTGTGGTACTTGGCCTTGTATTCCAAGTGCAAGTCGGCCACGCTGGCCGCGCTAATCGTGAACCACAAAGTACTTCCAAACAAGAACACACAAGCTGTCACATGCAGCCAGTGCCATGTTTTGATCCCCAAAATGGCGATGGGGAGAAATACCAAAACGAGTAAGACGATGGCGATAATGCTCATGGACCGACAACTGCCAGATGAGGTGTAGAGAGAACGCGGCTCCCAGAGCAGTTGATGATAAATTGGGGTATTTCGGGTGTCAAGTTAATCCCGAACGATCATCAAGACCCTAATGGCTGCGTTTGTCAAAACATACACGTATGTCTTACATCAACTATCTGCTTTTCCAGACTGAAGTGAAAACCCGGCTGTTCGACACAACTCTCGGTATTCGGGACGCATCGAAAGAATCGGTGCCCCTACAACCGTTACAGCCCGTATCCGCCGACTGGCGGTGAAGACTTTCCTTGTCGAAGCCCGAATCTCCAGTAGCGACTCTTACCGGAATCGATGGTGGGGGTCCTGTGTCGTCATGGTCGGCGACACAGCACTGTTGGCAAGGACGCAACTTATGAGTAACGAGTCTCTCTCGGGCCGTTTTCGTGCGATTTTTTTCCGAACCCCCATTGCGCACCCGACCCCCCATTTATTCCACTTTCGGCTCGTCATCGCGTGTGTCGTAGTGGCCACTACGATCGCCTGGCTGAATGGGTGCGCTCGGTCCCGTTACCGAGAGGCCGCCGATTCCGACGCCTACGAGATCATCAACGAACACGCCAACATGCCGCGGTGGGACCTGCCACGGCGATCGATTGCCATCGATCCTCGCTCGCGGATGTTTAATCCGTTTGACCCAGACGAACCACCCCGGCCACCCGACGATCCCAGCGCCAATCGGATGCTGCAGGAAGTCGACGGCCACACAGGTTTTGCTGGCTGGGAAGACACTCCTGAGTCGCCCTATGTGGAAAATCCTACGTGGGTGGAACAGCTACCGCGCGACGAACAGGGAGTTGTCGTACTCGACTTTGATGCAGCCCTCGAGCTGGCAATGATTCACTCAACGGACATTCAAGAAGCTTACGAGGATCTCTACCTCTCCGCCCTGGATGTCAGTGCTGAACGATTCGGCTTTCAAGCCCAGCTGTTTCCGGGTAGCGACTTGTTCTACGAGTCAGGTGGCCCCGATAGTGGGCAACAACGCAGCCGTTTGTCAATCGACTCCAATTCGATCGCTCAAAGAAGCTATGTCACCGGAGCTACGATGGTCGCGTCGTTTGCCAATTCACTTGTCTGGGATTTTCACGGTGACAATAGCAACTCAGCATTCAGTGTGCTCGATTTCTCCCTCGTCCAACCACTGTTGCGCGGCGCTGGCCGTGACCGTGTACTTGCTCAACTGACACTCGCCGAACGGCAACTGCTGTACAACATTCGCCAAATGGAGAGGTATCGCCGAGCCTTTTATCTCGATCTCGCCACCGGCAGCAACGGTCGCACCCGTGCCCCGCGACGTATCGGAGGCCTGTTTGGTGGATCTGGCCTGCAGGGCTTCACAGGGGTTGGTGGAGGATTTGGCGGTGTTGGCGGGGGCATCTTCGGCGGGGGGCAGTTTTTCCAGCAAGGACAAGGCCAACTCCAGGTCGGCGGTTTCATCGGACTACTCCAGGCCCGGCAGGGAATTCGCAATACGCAGGCCAACATTACGGGACTGCGGGCTAGCTTGGTGCAGTTTCAGGACACCCTGCAGGAAAATCTGCGTAAGATTCCTGAGGATCCGACAGAGATTGTCCGCAATCG
>CAZITS010000508.1:0-4802 GCA_964542185.1 uncultured Pirellulaceae bacterium | reverse complement strand
ATACGGATACGAACGTAGGCTCCGGATTATAGCAACCTGTGGTCCCAGACGGGCCGCAGCTTCAGCTCATTTCCCGACGCTCCCACAGTTTGTGTTTCAAGAGTTACCTCTCTGAGAACTCCGGCCAAATTTCGCCAGACCGTTTCTCCAGCGTGATACCACGTCCTACCGCTTGAGTTTACCTACTACGACTCGATAGGTTCTGCAATGAATTATGGGGAACTGGTTCCAGACGGCGGCGGTGATCCAATTCCTCTGCTGCGCGAGAAGCTTACCGTTGGACGCCGCGAAAGTTGTGACATCGTTCTGCGGTTCCCTAACATCTCGTCCAAACACTGTGAACTAATGATCCAAAGTGGATATTGGTTTGTTCGTGATTTAAACAGCCGCAACGGAGTCAAGGTTGATGGAACACGAGTCCAACGCAAGCGACTCGATCCCGGTTGTACACTCGCTATCGCCAAGCACGCCTACTCGATCGACTATTCGCCGATAGACCTGGGGGCGAGTGGCACGCCACCGCCAGACGAAGAAACCATCGGACAGGTTCTCGGTCAATCACTGCTAGATCGCGCCGGCCTTGAGCAACGAGACATCGTGAACCCGTATGGACGCGAAGCGAACTCGAAAAATAAACGCTACGATGCCCAAGACGATCGGGCGGGGCAGATCGAAGATCCCAACAGGCCTGTCTAGACCGGATCTCGACGCGTCACGTCAGCTGTACAACGTGCACCGCTACTAAAAAATGGCGTTTCTGAGGAAAGTGGTGTGTAGCTGGTGGTGCAGACGCAGCCTGCAACAGAAAGCAACGCAAACGAAGAAACGACCCATTTCATGGTGATGCGTGTCATGGTAATGCGTGCCGATGCACTTTTTTGCGATAACCATCCAAGTCCTTCTACATAAAGAGGCCTGGGATCCGCCACGAGAAAGCTCGGGGCAGGAGCGCACAGTGCTGCCTATATCCTGCTGAGATTCCAAACACTGCGAACAGTATCAACCCTTGCAAGATGCCCAGTACCTCAACCCAGCAAACGTGTGGTTTCCATCGCTGCGGCAGGTTGAAAGTCATCGGTCCAGCAACGACAACCCTGAAACAACTGTTTTCAGCGGTAATCACAGGCAAAAATGGCTTCCGTCCGCCATGCCTTCGACTCAGAAGACTGAGCCGCGACGGCTCGCAGTGCGCCGCTTGGGCGACCGCGAATGGCCCTTTGCCGTTTCTTACTTGGCGGTAAAGTACTCAATAAGATACGATGTGGTCGTGGTTTACGTACCTGATGCTGCAGGCCTTTATGACCTGTAACAAAGGCCTTTCGACGATGTAGCAAAGCGGTAAAGTGCGACCACCACACGATCCCAAATTGAGCATTGAGACGGAGCAGAAAACGCATGAAAAGCATTAGATTCTGGTGGATTTGCCCTCTACTGGGTCTCTGTGGATTGAGTACGGCTCCTGCGCAACGGCTTGGAAATGCGAAGCCGCAGGCTGGAAACAGTCCCCTTGTCAGTGTTTTTCAATCCGCCCCGCGGCCACTACGGCAACGCCTGGCCCGAGCGGAAAGAGCATTGCAGGAAGAACGTTTTGGCGACGCGGTTGACGAACTTCATGGAATCCTTACGGGCAACGACGAAGGGCATGGGTTTGGCCAAGACTTTTTCTGGGGCTCAGTCGATCAACAACAGACCCAAACAAGTATCAAGGGTCGCGCGTTGCAGCTGATCTCAAAAATGCCGCAACGAGGTCGCGAACTTTACGAACTGCGATGCGGCGCCGATGCACGCGTACTATTACAGGAAGCGATCAAGTCTGGAGACATTGCCGCACTTACAGAGGTATCAAGGAAGTACTTCCACACCACATCAGGCAATCAAGCAACGCTTTTGATCGGGCGTTACCACCTCAACCAGGGACGGGCGCTTGCCGCGGCACTCTGTTTTCAGAAGCTCGTCGCCACAGGTTGGCGCACAAAGAAATTTGAACCAGAAGCTTCACTCCTGCTCGCCACGAGCTGGCTCCGCGCCGGCCACACTGAAAAAGCGACATCCGCTCTAACGGTCTTGAAAGCACGACAACCGAACCGCACGATCCAGGTTGGTGGCAAAACCGTACCGCTGTTTGAGGATGAAGCACAAGCCAGTTCCTGGCTGGAAAACCTGGTTGGTGCCGCCTCGGAATTCGCGTTGTCAAACGAATCACAATGGTTAGTGTTTCGAGGAAATGCAACCCGCAATGGCACAAGTAGTGGCGGCATGCCTCTCGTCAAACGACGCTGGCAAGTTCCGCTGTCGATCGATCCGGGCGATCAAAAATTACTCACTACAATCCACCGGGGGTTTACGGACCGAAACCTCGCAGCACTACCAGCGTTCCACCCGCTGGCCGTGAACAACGTTGTGTTAATGCGCACGGTACAACGAATCCTGGCAGTAGATTTCGAAACAGGAAAACGAATCTGGGAGTACCCCTGGTTCGAAAGCCTCGAGGAAACTGAACCGAACAATCAACCCGAGCCCGGTCAACGGCTCGCTTCCGGCAGCCTGCGTGACAGACAGCTACGCGAACGCATCTGGGAAGATTCAGCCTATGGGCAGATTTCGAGTGACGGTCAATCCGTGTTCCTGATTGACGGACTTGATTTTGCGACGCAAATTCGGCGGCGTCCGTTGATGGTCGGGCCAGGCGGAGTTCGGCTGCAATCCAATTCCTCGACAACGCGAAACAAACTCGTTGCTCTAAGTCTTCCCGAACAAGGAAAATTACAATGGATCGTCGGCGGCCGCGATGGCGAAGATGAACCGCAACTGGCCGGCGCCTTTTTCCTGGGGGCCCCACTCCCATTACTGGGCGAACTTTATGTGATCGCTGAAATCAATGGCGAGATTCGACTCGTTGTTCTCGACGCAGCCACTGGCCAGCTCCAGTGGGCACAACAACTTGCACACGTTGAGTCTATGACAATCAATGTCGATCGTACCCGGCGACTTTCAGGTGTGAGTCCATCCTACGCCAATGGCTTGCTTGTCTGCCCAACCTCAGCGGGCGCGATCGTCGCCCTCGATGCAACCAGCCGAGCGCTTCTCTGGGGCTACCAGTATCGGAAGCAAACCACTCGATCGAGAACACGGTGGAGGGTACCTCTGCACGTGCAAAATCAGCAACCAGCTGGAAAACGCTGGGCCGATTCGAGCCTGACGATCGCTGATGGACGAATCCTGCTCACGCCCGTTGAATCCGATGACCTGCATTGTCTCGATCTGCTGACAGGAAAACCTGTCTGGCAAACAACCGCTCGTGACAAACGGCTGTACGTGGCAGCCGTTCACGAGGGTAGTGCCATTTTTGTAGGCCCCGACAAGGTGACCGCGGTTGGGCTACAAGACGGGCAACCCACCTGGGAGAAACCTGTCAATCTCGGTGCCGCTATGCCCAGTGGACGGGGTTTCTTGAGTGACGGGTTCTACTATCTTCCCACAACAGCATCGAAACTGCTGCAAATCAATCTTGCAAACGGTACCCTGGACGCGTCTATTCCAACCGGCAAGGTTCTGGGAAACCTGGTCTCTCATCAAAACAGCGTGCTTTCACTCAATTTTGATGCTCTGGTCAAGTACGATCAGCTGCAACCTCTGCGCAAATGGGTCGCCGCGCAGTTGGAAACACAACCGGAAGCGCCTTTGGTATTGATGCGTCAGAGTGAACTTTTGCTTCACGATGGACAACAGCAGAAAGCACTCCAGACGCTACGTTCGGCACATGACCTGACTCCGGTAGATGATCCATATCGCTGGTCCATACGGTCCCTGCTGGTAGACACGTTATTTGCTGTCCTGCGCAAGGATTTTGCGAACAACCGCAAAATCGCTCTTGAAGTCGAGTCCTTGATTGACGATCCCCAACAGCACAAAGAGTACCAATGGCTCGTTGCGGCTGGCTTCACGCGCAGCGGGGAATACTCAAAGGCCTTTGAAATGTATCTCAAGCTGGCAGGCTTGATCGACAAAGGGCCTCAACAGCTCCCATTGGTAACGACAACCACTGAAGTGAGCCCTGACTGGACAACACGAGAACAGCACCGAGTCGCGGGACAACTCGCCAGGTTGCTCAACCTCGCAACAAATGCAGACGCCAGCGAAAAAGAAACGATCAATCAACTCGTCCAGGCCCAGTGGGAACAGACCATCAATTCTGAAAGTGAAAAAGCGATCAGGCAATTTCTGTTGTTTTTTGACACCCACCCTCTGGCGGACCGAGCCCGGCTGGCATTGGCTACGACTCTGGCACAAGAAAAACCAGGCGTCGAAGCCGAATGGCTATTACGGCGTGCGAGCGGCGCGATCGAGGCGTCAACCGCTGCGAAAGCGACATTTCAGCTTGTCGAGGTACTGAGACGCAGCGGGCAATTCACGGCAGCAGCGGCACAGTTCGAGCAACTCGCGACGAAGTGGCCCGATGTTGCCTGCGTTAATGACAGCACAGCCCGAGATTTGTTTGAACAGGCCAAATCAACTGGCGAATTAAAGACGGCGCTGAATCCCGTTCCCTGGCGATTTGGCCAGGTACAGGGAACGGCAATCGGAAAGAAAACGCTGCAACGCTCGTTTCCTATCTTGTCGGTCTCCGAAGATGCGAATTCCACGCCACTGCAATTCGATCTGATTACGCGTGGACCGATCACTGTTCGAGATGCGTGGGGACGCAAGATTCAGGACATCGGTTTACGGGCGACAAATGGTTTCACGCCACGTACTCCTTCCGGAATCGGACGTGTAAAAACCTTTGGGCACCTGGCTGTAAT
>CAZITS010000507.1:0-4805 GCA_964542185.1 uncultured Pirellulaceae bacterium | reverse complement strand
AGAAGCTTTAAGTGAAAGATTTACCTTAAGATTTTTAAAGAAAACAAAACTTAAGTTTGACGCTGATCAACAATTGAAAAGATCATTTTTAGACTGGACAAAAGATGAAATAACTTTTAACAAAATTGGAGGAAAGGTTTTTGATGTTGTTTTGAGACGCTGCATGTTTTATTCGCTTTCTCGGACGCTCGCAAGTAATACAGCAATCACTGGTATGGTCGTAAGCCATAGCGGACGGACGCCAAAGAGCGTAAATTGATAAGGCAATCTGAAGTCAATTTGTTTTGAATCATGGTCTTGCTGGAGTCCCCTTGAGATGGCCAAGAAAACCTGGACGATCACGGAGCTCGCGAGTCGCACACACCTGGAGAGTTTGGCCATTGACCTGGCTGAACTGGGAGCGGCATTCGAAGGTTGCTCAGTTCGCAAGCAGACGCTGCGAGGAGGGCTTGCTGATGGTGTCGACGTAATTCGTGTGGACAACGGGGCATTTCGGTTTGACGTTTTGCCGACGCGTGGCATGAGCATCTGGAAAGCCTGGGCGGGTGATTTGGAGATTGGTTGGAAGTCACCGAATCACGGGCCTGTCCATCCTAAGTTCGTTGATCTTGGAGAACCTGGCGGATTGGGCTGGTTGGATGGATTTGATGAGTTGCTTGTTCGCTGTGGCTTGGAGAGCAACGGCGCGCCTGAATTTGACGAGAACAACAAACTCGCGTATCCGCTGCATGGGCGAGTGGCAAACAAGCCCGCACACCATGTTGTCGTTTCTGCGGATGGAGAAACGGGTGAAATCCAAGTCACTGGCGTTGTCGAAGAAACGCGATTTCATTTCTTTAAAGTTCGCATGACAAGTACGATTTCAACCCGTCCCGGGCAAACCAGTTTTCACATCCGTGATGAAATCGAAAACATCTCGGCAAGTCCGGCTGAAGTGCAGATGCTTTATCACGTGAATTTCGGAACGCCGCTGCTAGACGCTGGATCGCAGTTTGTTGCGCCGCTCAAGACAGTTGTGCCACGCAACGACCATGCAGCCAGCGGTATCGCTGGTTGGCAGAACTACGGAGCGCCTGAGCCGGGATATGAAGAGCAGGTCTATTTTATGGAGCTGCTGGCCGATGATGCCGGAAACACCAGGGCGATGTTGAAAAATGCCCACGGGACGGCGGGTGTGAGCATGGCTTTTAACAAACGTTTACTGCCGTGTTACACGGTCTGGAAAAACACTACGGCAACCGAAGATGGGTACGTGACAGGTTTGGAGCCGGGCACAAATTTCCCTAATCCACGCACTTATGAAGGCGAACAGGCACGTGTCGTCAAGTTAGCCGGAGGTGGCCGGACGACATTTGATTTCGGCCTCAATGTCCAAGTCACCGCAGCCGAAGTTGCCAAAGAAGAAGCGTCGATTGCTGCGTTGCAAGGTGATGCCAGGCCACGGGTATTCGACACGCCCCAGAAGCGCTGGTGCGCACCAGCTTGAACTGGCCGCAGCCTCATTGTTGTGGAGGTTTGTCGAGTTGCTTGTTCTTTAGGTGATCGAGATAGGCTCGATATGCCAGATTGAGGTCTCTGCGCGGCTCGCTCTTCGGCTGAGCGTGTAGAAAGATGCCGAAGCGGAGCTTCAGGGAGGCTCCGCGGGTAACAGTTACCTTGCTCTTTTCTCCACGGGTGAAAGCGTTGCGGCCAAATGGATTGGCGGCGCAAAAACCGTAATCGCGGGCGTGGAACCAGCAGCGGCGGAAATTCGCCGGGTCAGGCATCAGAGTCATGCCGATCCGATGGTTGCCAACAAGGCCGCTGTAGTCGCACCAGGCGGACATCTTGCCCCACACCTGTTTTTCGTTGGTCCGGCCATCGCGGTTCCGGATTTGCCCACCTTGCGTGACGGCGATTGGCGTAGTGACGCGAACGCCCAGCCCCATTTCCTCTTGGTCACCGAATGTGAAATCTTTTGTGGAGGACGAAAAAGTACTGTCCCAATGCAGCAGAAATCCGGCAGGCATCTGTAGTGAATCGTCCGAGTAGAGTGCCTGAAAGGTGTACTCGGCTACTTCAGTGCACACGACCTTTTTCCCAGCCTCGTTCCAGTAGCGATTGCGTACGGAGAACGAGGCATGTCCAGATTTGTTCGCGGGCGAGTCAATGAACTCTGCGTGTTCGACGCGTGCTTTCAGCCGCCAGTAATCTTGTCCGTTAATGTCTCCGAACGCCATCCAGATACCGGGATGAAAAGTTGCGTGATCTGTCGCATCCTGGCCAGGTCGTGGGGGATGGTGACGCGTGACCTGTTTTCCATTAGGGGCAAAGACGTGGGCAAAGTACGGCCGCGGTATCTTGCTGTCCTGGAAAACATATGTCGCCAAGGGTTGCTTCCCATATTTGATAATGACCCGATCGCTTTGCAACTGGAACCGAATTCGATCAGTTGCAACAGCCTTGCCGGTGCCACTCCCGTTGTGTAATACCAGGCTGATGCCGATGATGAAGAACACGAAGGCGGGCACACGCAGCGGATTCCACCTGGTTCGAATTGTTCCAGTGTGGCGTTCTCGATCGGTGAACTTTTGGCAATCTGATCGAGTTGTTCTTGGTATGCAACACCTGATTAATTTACGGTGGTCGGTACACGAAAGAAAAAATAACATGTTCTTGGTTTCATTGTGGGGATATGGGCGGGAGAGGTGGTTGTGCTGCTGCGGCACCGGCTGCTTCAAGCAGGTCAACGTATGAGCCTTGTATCAGATCTGCGTCTGTAATCGACAGGGCCTGTCGCAGGACTGCAATTTGACGATGTCCAGTAACGGGGGCCATCTCCGGCTCCAAGACAGCTTCAAATTCCAGGAAATTTCCCAGGTGCGCGACAGTATCCAGGTGGACTCTGACATTGTCGCAGAGATAGATTTCACGATGTTTGTCAACTCGGCAGCGAATACCTAACGCTCCGGTCAAAGCGGATTGAACGCCTTCTGGATCATCGATGCGAGCAATTACATAATGGCTGGTTTTCGATGTTGAACTGTCCGGTCGGCAATACCAGATCAGTTGAGTGGCTTGTTTGTTGATTGTACGCAACTTGAGCCGACCTTGTGGTGCGCAAAAATAGATATCCACTTGGTGTTGATCATCGAGACGAGTCGTCGCGAGAGGCTGCACGAGCGAGCGGGTAGCTTCCAGTGAAGGCAGTTTTGCTTTGAGTTCTACATTGCGGCGGGCAGGTGAGTTTCCCAATTGGATGGCCATCTCAAGAGTATAGCAGTGGCCGTATGTGTGGATACGTGGACTTGGAAACCCTGTTGCAATGAAGACGGGCATTGGCAAACCGGAAATCGGAGTTGTTTGGGACGAACGTAGAATTTGAATTTGTATTGGTTTCGCGGACAGCAATAGAATGAAGTGTGTGGGGCACATATTGGGATTCCGGTTATGTATGTTCAATCGATTCAACCGCGGTGCGGTCACAAGTTGGATTTGAGTTCCGTCGTGGCGGTCAGCGGCGGCGCTGCTGGACTCGAGTCGGAACTGTTGCGTGATGTGTTGCTTTTGCTGCGCCCTCAGTCTCGAGCGGGTACTCTCGAGACTGAGGGCACGGCAGCTGTACGTGTTCTGGAAGATGCTGAGTTCATTTCCCAGTTGACGCCTGAACGACTATTGGACGGCCTGGGAACATTGCCGGCTGATCCCTCCGTCGAGTTGCATTTGAATGGACTTGGTCCAGATCTGCGAGAAAAATGTGAAGTGGTGCTTTCCGCCGATGATTGGACGGTGTTGCACCGGCCAGTTGTGACTGCTCGCGGGCTAGCGGACGCAACGTTGCTGGATTTGTTCGCGCTGAAAATTACACATGTTGCCAGAGGCGATGCCCCGGAAATCGTTGCTACGACTTCGGCTTGCAGCCCCATTGACCATCCCAGCAATCCCTTGCAGTTTTTGCAGCAAGTGGATGATGTGACGCGGCGTGCTTGGAAAACGGGGTTTGCTGAGGTACTTCCCGGGAACACCGTGACTCTTGACGATTCACCACGGATCACACTTACCGTTCGTGTGGGAGCCGAGTTTCCCGAATTGTCGCTGGAACCGGTTGAACGGGTCCGTCAGTTGGCCGAGTTTCCCGCGATTGAGGAGTCGGGGGCTGGTTGCCAACAGGTGGCTGCAGTCTGCTTGAGTCTAGTTCTATCTCCCGGGCGTTTGGTGTTGCTGGACGAACCGGCGCTCTACTTGAATCCAGCTGAAGCATGGCGTTTGGGATCTTGGGTCAGCCGGTATGCGCGGATTGGAAACAACCAGCTCATCATCGCGAATAACAACCCATCGTTTTTAAGTGGACTCCTGGCAAATGACGGTGCCGTTACAGTGCTTGAAGCATCCTCGCATCGTCCCAACGAACCGCTGAAAGCAGTGGCTGCGGTTGAATCGCAGGGAATGGCCGAGTCCGCATTGATGTCGAGTCAATCTATGACTGGCTGCCTGTTTTCTAGGCGTGTCATCGTTGCCGGGACAACGGAAGAGAGGGCGATTTATGAGCGCGTCGCGCAGCGGCAGTTTGGGCGGTACGATGTGACGTTCACGCACTCGCAGAGTCCTCAGAATTTGCCCATCGTCATGCGAGAATTAGTTGCTGCCAGGATTCCTGTATGTGCGATTGCGGAACTGGAAATATTGGGTGCACAGGATTGTTTTGTCGAGTTAGTTGAAGCCGCCTCAGCCACCGATGTGGAGTCGACATGGCTGGGAACCTGTGACCGTTTCACGCGGATATTCGATGGTCCAGGGATGGAGGCACCGGCAGGTGTCAGTATTCG
>CAZITS010000506.1:0-4810 GCA_964542185.1 uncultured Pirellulaceae bacterium | reverse complement strand
TGCAATGAATAGACAATCTGTGGTAATAATTTCTCGAAAAGGTCTGCGGCTTCGGATCCGTTCTCCCCTCTCGCTAACTGCCAGACTTTCTGCAGCAAGTCACCTAATGCCAGACCTGGCATTAGCCCACAAATCCCTGGGACGATGAGTTCCAGCAGGTACATTCCACCCCAACCTTCCAGCACGCCAATCCGATCCTCCGTTGCTTCACGGATGGCTCTTACTTTGGGAGCCATCAATGGTTCTTCGAGCTTTACAAACGAAAAATTATCACAGTCTTCGGACAACCTGCGACAAAAATCCGCTCCAATTGTCTGGCCACTGGGATTGAAATCCTGAATCAGCACTGGAATTTTCACCGCTCGACAAATGGTCTGGCTGTAAGCCAAGAGATCTGCTTCTGGCAGCGCAAACATTCTCGGTAGCGCAAATGAAATCAGGTTAGCACCGCGTCCTTCGTTGGCTTTCGCCAACTCGGCCGCATGTCGTGCGGCTGGATGATTGGACTGTGCAATTACCAGTGTGCGTCCTTCCGCGGCCTCAACCGCGGTACCAACCAGGGCCGCCCGTTCGGAGTCCGTGAGTTTATAGAATTCGCTGCCGTACGCCGGCAAACAGACGGCGGACAACTGGCTTTGCACGGCAAATCGAACGCAGGCGGCGGTCGCCGCGAGATCCATCTCCTCATCCGCATTGAACAAGGTCGGGATGATGGGCACCACTCCCTGCGGCTCGGCTTCAGCAAGAGACATTGCAATTGGCTTTCGATGATAAAAAAGAGGATCTTGAACGGCGGGACAAAAAAACTGTTCGATCAAACCAGTGGCAAGCTGCCATCCGCATCATGAAACGTCCGCAGGTCGAGCCGTTGATACGGATGGCGTTTCACGTAATCCCAATCCAACTCCACCCCCAAACCGGGACGATCGGGAACTTCAATTCGACCTTTCGCTACCGGCATCCCCTGGATTTGGACCTCGTCCAACCAGGGACGGTGGCGACAATGTTCCAGAATCAGAAAATTTGGCATGGCCAACGCCGCATGCGCTGCAGCGGCCAGCGCGACAGGTCCATAGGGATTGTGCGGTGCTATCTGTACGTTGTAGACCTCGGCGCAGGTCGCAATCCTCATTAATTCTCCGATACCCCCACAATGACAAATGTCCGCCTGGATCACATCGACCGCTTCACTTTCCAGCCATTCACGGAACTGCCAGCGAGTCATCAACCTTTCGCCCGCCGCAATCCGAACATCCGGGAAGCAACGCCGCATCGCGCGTAATCCATGTGGCGTATCCATATTGACGGGTTCCTCGACAAACAGCATTTCGACTTCACGTAGCCCTTCGGTCAGACGCACCGCGGCCTGCTGGGAGAAAATTCCACCGCAATCAATCATGAGTTCACAATCGGGGCCGGCTGCATCCCGAATTTCACGGGCGACGCCAAGTGCAACATCCACCTGCTGCTCATCGTTATAAGGTCTCACATAGGGGCCAGGACCAAACTTGAATCCGTCGAAACCTTCGGACACTGCGGCGCGCGCTTCTTCCCCGTAACTCTCCAGTCCCAGATCAGTGCGAGCGTACAAACGAACGTAATCACGGACTGCACCCCCAAGCAGTTTATAGACCGGTACTCCGTACTCTTTTCCCGTGATATCCCAGAGTGCTTGTTCAATTCCACTCGCCGCACTGCTGGCGACAACGCCACCACGCCACCACGAAAAGCGTTGCATCTGCTGCCAAAGGTGGTCGACACGGGTCGGATCCTGGCCAATCAACAGCGGAGCAAAATGCTCTTGTACCATGGCAACCACAGCCTGTTCGTGGTACTCGGTCGTCGCTTCGCCAAGCCCCACAATACCGGTGTCCGTCTCGACTTCAACAAAAATCCAATTGCGAGATGGCGCAAAGCCCCCGGGCCCCGGCACTCCCATAGTATGTGTCTTGATCTCTGTGATTTTCATTCCAGGACCCCTGATAATCAGATTGGCACTGACCAAATCATCAAAATGACCGCCACAAACCCGCGACCTAATCCGCGGCCGAGATCATGTCATCGGCGCGACAGTGTCGAAAGCGAAAACCACCATCCACCGCCAGAATGCTTCCCGTGATGTAGTCCGCTTCCTCCGATGCCAGGAAGGCAGCCGCCTGGCCGATGTCAGCTGGAGTTCCCAAGCGTCCCCAAGGTAGTTTCTGCCCTTCTGTCTGGATTGCGTCATCTCCAAACGACTCATGTTCACCCGGCGTATCAATCCAGCCCGGTTCAATCGCGTTGACATTGATCCTGTGCGAAAACAACTCCACAGCAATCGTGCGAGTCATATGATTCAACGCCACCTTGGCTGCGCCGTAGGCAATGCTTAATGCAAAGGGAATCTCTGCCTGAACACTGGAAATGAAGACGATTTTGCCACCACCACCGCGGGCGACCATGTGACGGGCAACCTGTTGACCAATCGCGAACCCGCTGATCAACGTTCCTTGAATCACTCGCTCAAAGTCTTCACGCTGGTATTCCAGAAAGGAGCAACGCTTGCCCCACGCTGGATTGCTTACCAGGATGTCAATCTGTCCAGCGGCAGCCAACGCTGACGCGACCAACTGCTCACTACCTGACTGCTGGAATACATCTGCCTCCAACAGTGTTACCTGCGCACCCAACTCCTCGATTTCGCGCTGCGTCGTCAAGAGATCGGGACTGTCTGGTCGATCGTTGATGATCACATGAGCACCACCACGAGCCAGCTCCAACGCACAACCTTTACCGATCCCACGTCCCGCACCCGTCACCAGCGCAACCTTGTTCTCAAATCGCATGTCAGATTATCCACCTTCTTGCTCAGTTGCCCGCAGTAAATGATCAAATTCCTCACCGCGTTCACGGAGCATATTCAAGAATGCTGAAAACTCACCCCCATAGGCCAGTAATCGTGCGCCCTGCGCATGCAAGGCCTGCAATTGTTCCTGGTCAGCCACCGGGCGTCCCCAGGCTTTTCCATGCCGAGCCGCCGCTGCGGCGACCTGTTCGGTCGCCGACTCCAGCGTGAGAGAACTATCTCCGGTGCGCAACCGCAATGACAAATCGGCAGGACCGACAAACAGGCCATCGACGCCTTCGACCGCCGCAATCTCGTCCACGTTCTCCACCGCCTCTGGAGTTTCTATCTGCACCACCAGAAATGTTTCGGCGTTGGCGCGATCGGTAAATCCTTCGTCCCCACGGAGATAAAAGTCACTATCCAGTCCGGCGCCATCCAGGCCGCGATCTCCAATCGGTGGAAACTTGACGGCCTGCACCAACTCTCGAGCCTTCTCAGCAGTCGACACAAAGGGAATCATCAAACCCGTTGCGCCGTCTTCGAAATACCGATACAGCTTGGTTGGTTCCAGCGTCGGCGGACGCAACATGCAATCGATATCAAAAAGATGGAAGTATGCCAGTAGCGCCTGTACCTCCCGCTGCTCCATCGCCCGATGCTCATTGTCCAGCCAGATACAGTCGAAACCAAAATGGGCCGCGTGCTTCAAGAACGCGGGGATAAAGTGCCCCAACCCACAAATGCGCGCAGTCTGACCTGAACGCAACTTGCCCAATGTCTTGCTCTTTCGCACAAAACTGCTCCCGAAAAATGAATTGCCTCAAAACCGCGTCCGATGCGCACTTCCCACACCGGATCGCTATTCGTCCGTAACGCTATTCGTCCGTAACACAGCCCAACGAAGCTGATTTGACGTTCTTGATGTACTTGTAGAGCGTACCGCGTGTGGCCCGATACGGTGGCGCCTGCCAGGCTTCCCGTCGCGCGGTTAACTGTGCTTCATCGAGCTCGACATCGAGGCGATTGTTTTCGGCGTCCAGAGTGACTCGGTCCCCATTTTCCACCAGAGCCAACGGCCCCCCTTCCTGCGCCTCGGGGGTGATATGGCCAACAATGAATCCGTGCGACCCACCTGAAAATCTGCCGTCGGTGAGAAGTGCTACATCTGAACCCAGTCCGGCTCCCATGATTGCGGATGTCGGAGTCAGCATTTCGGGCATGCCTGGCCCACCTTTGGGTCCTTCGTAACGGATAATGATCACATCACCCTTGTGGATGCGGCCTTCTTCCAGCGCTTTGATCATCTCCTCTTCGGAATCAAAGACATTCGCCGTCCCTGTAAAGTGCAAACCCTCTTTACCTGTGACCTTGGCGACAGCCCCTTCGGGTGCCAGGTTGCCTTTCAAGATCTGCAAATGCCCCGTTGACTTGATGGGCTGTTCTACAGTGCCAATGATCGTCTGCCCTTCTTTGAGGCCCGGGCAGTTGGCCACGTTTTCTGCCAACGTCTGCCCCGTGACCGTCAAACAGTCGCCTTGGAGTAAACCAGCCTCGAGCAGATACTTGATCACGGCTGGAGTCCCACCAACCGCGTGTAGATCCTCCTGAACGTAACGACCACTAGGTTTCAAATCCGCCAGGTAGGGAATCCGATCGCTGACGGCCTGAAAATCGTCGATCGTTAACTCAACGTCCACACTGCGCGCCATTGCAATCAGATGTAGAACCGCGTTGGTCGAACCACCCAGGGCCATGACAACGACCATGGCATTTTCAAATGCCTCACGCGTCATGATGTCACGAGGCTTGATGTCCTTTTCCAGACAAACTCGGATTGCCGCACCGGCCTGCACACACTCCTCTAGTTTTTCTGGATACTCTGCGGGGATTGATGAACTGTAAGGCAACGACATACCCAGAGTTTCAATCGCACAGGCCATTGTATTGGCGGTAAATTGACCTCCACATGAACCTGCAGTTGGA
>CAZITS010000505.1:0-4825 GCA_964542185.1 uncultured Pirellulaceae bacterium | reverse complement strand
CGCGTTGGCTCGTAAACGCAGCAGGTCCGCAAACCCAAGTCCGCCTAGCAAGAGCGAACCGGCTTGCAAAAAGCTGCGCCGTGTCGGAGGACCGGAACATGAGCTGTGGTGCATGGATTCCTCGCAGTGGTTCGGCAGCTCATTGTAACAGCTTTATCCCAACGAGGCGGCGCGAAAATCTATTGCCGTCACAGGATTGGTCTGCGAGCGATGTCACCTGGCATGTCGCGGCCGTGTTGCCGCGGGCTACTCTTTGGGTTCGGTAGGACGCAGCGCACTGTGCCACAGCTCTGCGCCACCCACAACCGGTAGTGTCAAAGCAGTATTGTCCAGATCAACGGTCAGCTCGGTGCCCGGAGTCGGCCACAGGGTGAAGTCCTGATCACTGGAAAAGATCATCAGGCCAATTTGTTGCCCTTTGGGGATGATCTGATCATCAGGCTGGAGGTCGAATCGCAAGGTATAGAACGTGCCAGGCTGAAGTGGTTCACCTTTTGTCAAAGACTGGTGGTTCTGGGGATCCGCCCAGCCACGCGTGATGATGTTGTCTGTGATTTTCGCGTTCTTGCGTGTGTTCCAGGGAAGTGAAACCAGCCAGACCGACAAATTGGCAGCTTCGCGATTACATGCCAGCTTGATTTCGATTTGTGGCGTGCCAGAGAGATGAACCGGTTTATTGAGCTTCGGCGTCAGATAAATGAGCCGGTGGTTGGTCCATTCCGCGCGTGCGAGTGCTTCGCCGTTGAACGAATAATTGTCGACCAGAGACTCAACACCTTGTTGTTCTGGGACTTTCGTTTGCAACACCCCACGCTGTGGCGCTCCCGCTTGCAGATGGAATGTCACCGGTTGGACTTCCGGGTGCGGGTAATCTGCGTAGGCGGTAGGTTTATCCCGTTTGTCATTTTCCCGAACGATCCAGACGCGTTGGTCTTTCTCGACGTCGTTTTGTACGCCATGCAGGTAACGCGTGAACCAGCGGTTCATCAGCTTCATGGGGGGAGGGCCACCGTGTCCACCTTGATGGAAGAAGGCCTGCCAGGGGAGGCCCTTTTTCTTGACCGCTTCCAGAATGCGAACGCTATGTTCGGGGACCACGTTCCAGTCGTTGAACGCGTGTGCCATTAACATGGCTGCCTTCATCGGTTTGAGGTCGTTCAGGTAGTCGCGTCCCGCCCAGAAATCGTTGTAGTCACCTGTGACGCGGTCAAAGTTGCTGCGCATTAGTTCGTCGCGAATACGTGTGTTGCAATCCGTACGCATTTGTTCCGGGCCGCTGTGAATGTACTCGTACAGGCAGTCGATGTCTTCGCCGATGAAGCCGAAAGGGTGGCGGACCAGGCCGTTGGAACGGTAGTAGTGGTAGTACGAGGTGTTCGGTGCGATCGGAATGATGGCTTCCAGTCCCGCGACGCCCGTGGTCGCCGCGGCGAGGGGAATCGTGCCGTTGTACGAAGTGCCGGTCATGCCGACCTTGTGGGTGCACCAGCCCGCAGGCACCCGCTCAAAGCCATCGACGGTGGTGAACCCGTCAGCGCGTCCACAGAGCCAGTCGATGACCGCCTTGGGAGCGAGCGATTCATTATCTCCGCCCACTGTTGGGCAACCCTGCGACAGTCCGGTTCCAGGCGACGAAGAATGCACCACGATGTAGCCACGAGGTACCCATTGTCTGGCGTGTGATTTGGAGATGATGGGACGCATGCCTTTTCGCTCGACTGGCGGTTGCGTTGTGCGCCGCGGTGGATTCTTGCCGATCTCCTGGTGGGGGTCCCAGAAAAATTCGGTGCCCGCTTTGCCGGTGCCGGCGAAATAGGGACTGGAGACGTAAATCACCGGAAGTTTGAGGCCTTCGCTTTCCGTCTGTCTGGGGCGCGTGACACTCACATGCATGCGATCCAGACGCCCGTCATTATCCGAATCAAATTCCGTTTCCACCCAGAGGTCGTGTCGGATCCAGTAGTCGGGGTCTTTGAAGCCATTCACGATCTGGGCTTCGCCGTCTTTGAAGACAGGTACGGTGAGCTGCGTTTTCTGTTTCGCGCTTGGTTCCTGGGCGACACCGGATGTCACCGGCAGTAGCGTCAAGAGAATCAGTAACGTCAGCGGCTGGCGATTTGGTTTGTACATGGGGTGACCTCAGGAGCCTCGGTTTGGAATAGTCTCATTGTAGCTGGCGTAATGGTGCCTGTACTGCATCAGTGGGAGACGCGACCTGGCCTTGTCGGCGGTGGAATCCACGGCCACAGCAAAGCGGGGCGACTTTAGTGCGCGGAGCTTGTGTGACAGCGCTATTTTGTGTTTCAAGTAGTTGGCAGTTCATGTTCCCTTTGACAGTGGACGCTCTGTTTTGGTACATCCCGATCTCATTTTTGCGGGTCCCCGCGGTGGCCCCGGTTTACGCATAATGAGGATTGTGGTGATGCAACGATTGGCTGAGAAGCGGGTGACGGTTGCCTTTGTCCCGCGTGAGCAGTTTGCGACGACCCAGCGTTGCCTGGAGTTGCTGCTCCAGCGAACTTCTGAGCCGTATGAGTTGATCGTGGTCGATGGCGGGTCGCCACCGGGCGTGCAGCAATATCTGCAAAGTGCTGCGACGGAACATGGTTTCAGGCTGTTGCGGACCGACGAGTACCTGACACCGAACCAGGCGCGGAACCTGGCGTTGGCGTATGTGGAAACGCCGTACGTGGCATTTGTTGACAATGACGTGCTTGTTTCCGAGGGCTGGTTAACTGCGCTGGTGGACTGTGCCGAGCGGAGTGGAGCCTGGGTTGTCGGGCCGCTCTATTTTGAGTTTGAACCGGAACGGCGGCGGATCCACATGTTTGGTGGTGAAGTGGGGATCCAGACGGACGGACGTGGCCGCATGACGTGTGTCGAGAAGCATTTGTTCGCACACGAACTGTTGAGTGATGTGCAAACGGAGTTTCACGCGCAGCCTACGGATCTCATCGAGTTTCATACGGTGTTGATCCGCATGAGTGCGTTTCAACAGATTGGCCGTTTGGATGAAGGGTTTCAGTCGACGGCCGAGCATGTTGATTTATGTCTGGAGGTGCGGCAGGCAGGTGGTGAAATTTGGGTCGAGCCCGCCTCACAGATTACGTACGCCCCGCCGAAAAGTCTGAGCGGATCCGACCGGGAATTCTTCCTCTTGCGTTGGAGTGAAGCACGCGGGATCGCCACACTTCGTCACATGGTCGACAAGTATCAATTGCATCCGCGTTCTCGCGGTGTGAGGCTGTCGGCGCGCTGGCTGGCTGGGCACCGACGCTACAGCATGCCCTGGTTGCCGCGTTGGAAACGGCGGCTTGGGGTGAAGCTGGGTTCACGGTTGGAAAAGAGCGTGGTGACTCCACTGGAAAGATTGTGGAATCGTTGGCACTATCCAGTGTCACGATACGGTCCGTTATCAACTCCCCGGGTGTCTGTGTTTTCGCCAACTTCCGGTAACTATCGACGCTGCGCCGCGTGAGTGCGCACTGGTGTGATCCGCGGCGGTGGGGCACGGCGGGTAACGTCTCCTGAAATGGTCTCGTAGGGTGCGCAGGGTTGCCTGATGGTTGATGTAACAGTCGTGGTTCCAGTTTTCAATCGCCAGTCCCTGGTGATCGATGCACTCAATGCAATCGCCGCGCAAACGTGTTTGCCACGGCAAGCCGTCGTCGTTGACGATGGTTCGACGGATGCCACCGTCGAAGCAGTTGCACGATGGATGGCGGAACATGGATCCCGGCAGGCAGGGAGCCGTGGCTGGTGTGTTCGTCTCTACACGCGGCTCAAGAAAACGGCGGCGGCAGCCCGGCAATTTGGTTTGACGCATTGTGATACGACGGAGTTTGTGGCGTTTCTGGACTCAGATGATTTGTGGCCTGGAGATTTCCTGGAGCGGGCTGTGGCTGCCATGTCCTGTGATAGCAAAATCGTTGCCAGTTCGACCGATCGCAGGTTTGTCGACACAACGGGAACGGTTTTTCAGCAAGATGACTGCCGGGCGCTGGCGCGGAACCCGATTCGCTGGTTGTTTCAGTATGGTGCCGGGGTGGCTTCCTGTACGCTCTTCCGACGGGCTGCCGTCGATGCGGCGGGAGGTTGGGATGCCAACCTGAAGACCGCTGAGGATGCGGCTTTGTTTGCGCGTGTCGCCAGTTTGGGCCGCTGGACCCATCTGTCCGGAAACGCCGTGACGTTGCGACAGAGGGTCAAGGAAAGAGCGGGATGGAGGAAGGGAACCTCAGTCAGAAGTACACCGATCGTTTGCAGCGCTGGGGAGGTGCCTACGGAAAAATCGATGACGAACTGCAGGGCCACCATCCGGAGTCTGATCGGCGTCTGCTGTGCCGCTACGTCGCGGCCTACTGGTATCGGGCAGGAAAACAGTGGGCCTTGCAGAGGAACGAGAGTGCAGCACTCCGCGGTTTCGACAACGCCGTGTCATGGTGGCCGTTGATGCTGCGTCCCAGGTTGCGTCGCTATCGACTGGCGGCGACCTGTTGCTAGCGCAGGCAACGGATCTGAGGCACGTAAGAAAGGATCAAACAGTCCGCGTTGCCAGCTCCAGTACGCTATTTTGCACTGCCTGTTGCGCCGTCATAAATTGTCCGTAACGTCGTCCAAATCCAGGAGATGCTTGTGAAGCGACTATTTCTATTCAGTCCGCTCTTCGTTCTGATCGGTTTTGTGTTCACGTCGGCCGCTGGTCTGGCTCCTGACCGAGTCGCTGCCGTGGTGCAGGCGGAGGATGCTGGCCAGGTGGCCAAGGTGATTACCAGCCTCTCACGCCAATGGGCCAATGTCCCCGTTTCCAAAGATACGGATTTCC
>CAZITS010000504.1:0-4829 GCA_964542185.1 uncultured Pirellulaceae bacterium | reverse complement strand
GCCCATCAAAACGCCAGACGGGCTCTGTGTCAGTATAGCCGGTCTGTCGACCCGATGCGCCACAGCACCTTCATGCCGAGTTGTGCTGCTCATGGAAATTATCATCTCGCTCTTTATTACGCTTTCTTTCCTGGGCTGCGCAGGCTATGGATTCTACATCCTGGTCCGCAAGTTATTCGGTCTGGGGCAGCGTTCGACTGCCAATCAACCGCATTCCACCAGCACGATCTACGTATCCGCCGAGTCCGTACCCGAAAACGCCGCCGAATTACACGCCACCTGTCGCCAACTGGTGCGCATGCGGCGGCGCGGGGACCTCGATCAGGCAACCTACAACCAGCTGCGCGACAAGATCGATCAGGTCTACTACACGCTCCGGGTCGTGCCGCCGCCGCGCCTGCGGCTCGACTCGAGCGCTGCCGGCAATGCCCCCCTCCAACCATCTGCCACCGAAACAACTCCCGTCCGAGCAACCATCGTTCCAGTGGGTTCCGAGACCGCCGCGGAGAAGGAACCGTCCCCGACAACCCAATCCTGTCCAAGCTGCGGTATCGCCATCGCAGACCATACGCTGGGGGGGGCCCCCGCTACCTGGTGCTGGAACTGCGGTCTAGACATCGCCAGTTTCAGTTCCGCGTCCCCACCCGCAACCAGTGACCCGACAACCCGCGATCAAACGGCCAGGAGACCCTCGAATCGGCCGCCGATAATTTCGACACCACGCGCCAGTCAAACACCCCGCTCGCCAGACGATGTCTCGACTCCTGATTTTCGCCCCAGCCCTCCCGCTGCCAGTACGCCCAACAGCGGGGTCACAGGTGGGCGACCCAAATCGCCGTTTGATTTTGAAGACGAACCGCAGATTCCCAAGCGCGATCCGCGCCGACCACTGGCCGAACTGCTTTCCGGTTTTATGCTGGAAAACAATATCCGCTGGGGTGAACTGGTGGGTGGCATTTTGATCGTCGGCTGTGCGGTCGGCCTGGTGATCAGCCTGCAGACCCAGCTTCAGGCGTTGCAAAAACAATTTGCCTATCTGGTCCCCTTGTTGTTCATGATCGTCACCGCGGCGATCCACGGCGCCGGAACGTACACACTGCGCAAATGGAACCTGCGTTCAACCAGTCGGGGTGTCCTCACGATCGGCCTGCTGCTGATCCCGTTGAACTTCCTGGCCGCCACAACCCTGGCAGAAAAGGAAGGGGCCGGGATCGGTTTGGCCGCCGCCGCGGTGGCGATCGGGACGGTTGGATTTGGCCTGATGGCGTACTTTTCCTGTCGCGCGCTGTTCGGTCGGCAATGGTGGTTTCCAGCACTGGCCCTGCTGCTCACCAGTCTGTCGATGGTACCGATCAATCGGTTGCTCCCCGGCAACGCGCTGGCTGTCAATCCGCTGGCGATGCTGCTCATCGGCATCCCGCTGGCCGGTTTCTTGACCGGCAACGGACTGCTGACTCGGCACATGCTTCGCCATCCGGCCAATCTCGCCAAAGATGCAGAACAACTGCTGCTGACACTGGGACTGAGTCTGTTCGGGCTGGCGCTGGCCAGCGGACTATGGCTCTCGAAGTTTACGACCTGGTCGGATCCGCTCGATCGGATCTCACTACCCGGCTCTCTGGCAGCCATCGTTTTTCTGGCGATCGGACTATTGTTGCACCAGCGCGGCGGACGCCTGGAAGGCGAGCGAACCTGGCGAATCACGGGTACAGCACTGGCAATTTTTGGGGGATCGCTGGGATCTGCGGCACTCTTCCTGGCCTGGCCGCGGGCCGAAATGCTGATCGCGGTGGCACTCGTCAACACGCTGGTCCTGTCGAGCGCTTCACTGCGCGCAGGCCTGCCACCCCACCAAATCGGGGCCGCCATCAATCTCGGGATCCTGGCAACCGTATTCAGCCACTGGATCGGTGGTGGCTTGGACCAGGGTACCGTCTCTCTGAGCGTCGATCTGTTGTGCAGTTCCACGACAAGCCTGGCGCTGTCTGCTGCGATGCTGCTGGTCGGCATCGGCAGCGTGGTGGTGCCGCGACTGACCCGCCAGCAGGTTGACGCCCAGCGGAAAATGCTGTGGGGATGTGGCGCGGTGCTGGCGGTCTTGAGCCTGGTGGTGGCACTGGTAGCCGGTTGGCGCAGTTTTCAGACAGGGGTGACCACCGACTTGCATATCGCCAGTGCAATCCTCTTTACCTATAGCCTGGGCGGTATCGGGGTGGGAGCGATGGTCGTGAACCGCCTCCTGCTGCGGGTCGGCGCCGGTCTGTTCTGGTTGGCCCTGGTCCACGCGATGTTGTTCAACCTGCCGCTGCGGGAAACTCTGTTCGTCTGGATTCAAGACGATTGGACCGCCTGGCTCGGTGCCCAGTTGGTTCACGGCATCCTTTGCAGCCTGGCAGCGTGCCTGGCCTGGACCCTCAACCGCCGCAGCGTGCACAAGGATCAACGCCCTGCCTGGCTCGGGGTCGCGGCCCAGGAACTCTCCTGGGCCAGCCTGGTGAGCGCGGGCCTGGCGATACCGCTCGCCATCTGGCAACACTACCCACTCTATGGCCTGCTGGCGAGCGAGTTATTCGTCGCGGCGGCGGTCTGGCTGGTGGGTACGCTGATACATCGCACGCGTTATGAGTTTGCGGTCTTTCAAGGCCTGTGCTTTGTCGCTGTCAATTTTCTGGTCGCGCGGTTGACCGCAACAACAGGATCCGAATTCACGTGGCAACAACCGGCATTCTGGAATTATCAGCTGCTGGCGGTGGGTATCAGCTGCGCCGGCTGGAATCTCTTGCGGTTGTGGTGCCCGACCAACTCCCAGCTGCGATCGCTGCTTAACGAAAAACAAGCGCCGTGCGATTTGATCGTCCTGACTGGATTGGCGATCACGGTGTTGCTTGTCGCTGGCGCGGTCGCCTTTCCAGGTGTGGTCAGTGAATTTACACCTACCGATCCAGCAGCGCACATTTCACTGCCGTTGAGTGGTGGTTCAACCCCGTGGGGCGAGTATCAGACCTGGTCCGAAGATCTGGCCGCGGTTCTCTGGAGCGCGCTGGCCGTCGCTTCGCTGGCCACGTTGATCTGGCTGGTCACCGGTCAGCACGAACAAGCCCTCATGCAATTGTTGTTATTGGGACTCGCCGCAGCTGTGCTGATCGTCATCCCGGTATTTTCGGACCAACGCGCGCTGGCTTCGGCACTCCGCTGGTCGATCTCGAGCTACGGACTGCTGGTCGCCCTGCTCGTCTGGCGACGGCGGCAATTGGAGCTGGTTTGGACGCAGGTACAGCGCGCGCTCAAGCCTGCCATCGTCCACAGAGACCTGCCCGTTTTGTCCAGTTCGTTCACCTGGCTCGCCCTCGGTTTGACGATCCTGCCGTTACTGGTGTTGTTGACCATCGTGGCAGCGCGAGGCATTCAAAAACTACCTTTGGGAGGCCCATTGCCAGAGACCCTCTTTCACAAGGACGTGATGCTGCTGGAAATCAACTACGGCGTTCCCCTGGCATTCATGGTGACCACGCTGCTTTCGTACGCCATTGCGCGACGTCAGTCTTATTACGCGTTTTGTGGTTCGCTCATTACGATGTACCTGGTGGGAACCGGATTTGTGCTATTCGCAATGAGCAGCGATCCCGCATTGATGCAAAGGCTGATTGCCATCATTCAAATCGCTGCGATCTTCGCCACCGTCTACGGTATGCTGTGGCTCGGCCTGCACGGCAAAATCACTGGCAACAGCGGTCAACTTCCTCAACAAGACCGGCAACTTTTTTTCCACGTCATGATCCCTGGTGCCATGGGGCTCTTCCTGGCGCTGGCCGGTCTGTTTTTCGTGACCTGGTACCCGCTGGCTGCCGGCGGCCCCGCGGCGACCGCCGCACAATCCATCACAAAACTGATTGGAAGTCGGCTGGGATACGTCACCCTGGCAGGTGTGGTGGGTCTTTATCTCTGGTTCTTCTGGACCCGCCTGCAAACCTATGCGGTCTGGTTGACGGTCGGCGGTGCGGTAGCTGTGCTGGGTACGACCGCCGCCGGAATCCACGGTAGCAGCGCGACTCCCTGGTTGGCCTTTCGGTTCATGATGATGGGTGTCCTGGTGATCGCTGGCATGGTCACGATCCTCCCCTGGGTCTTCGCTGCTTACCGAGGGGACTCAACGGCAGACGACCAATCGCGGCGGGAAAGTGCGGTTTGTTCTGCGCTACCCGGTGGCTGGGCATTCTGCCTGGCCTGCTACAGTCTGACCAGCCACCCGGCCTGGTCGATGGCCGTACTGGTTGGGCTCTTGTTACTGACCAGCCTGCTCGCCTTCCGTTGGTCTCCCATACTGGCCTATCTGGGTCAGGCATGGATTCTGGCCGGAGTCGTTTTCGTCTGGATCGGCTGGCTGCAACAGGGGCAATCTGTCACGGCGTACATCCAACTACTCCACGGCGGCGCGCTGGCCACCATCTTGTACGCCACCTTCTGGATGATTCTGGAAATCCTGGGACAAACCGGGCCACGGTTGTTGCGAACCACGCGCGGACCACTGTACCACCGCATCGCGGCCATCGGGTTGTTGGGGCTGTTCGTCCCCGCGTTTGGCCTGGAATTTTTCGTCCAGCTGTTCGCAGGTCAAACGGCCCTCAACGGCCCTCAAACGGCCCTAATGAAACTTTCTCCAAAACCTCATTTAGCTGTCAGGCGGGGGACTAAACGACTGAGATTGCACCCTTGGGTGGAACCCACCACAGACGAGCCGACCACGGCGGAACCCACCTCAGCAGCACCAACAACATCATCTCCAACTACAGCAGAGCCGACCACTCACACCATACATTTTCATGAATTTC
>CAZITS010000503.1:0-4830 GCA_964542185.1 uncultured Pirellulaceae bacterium | reverse complement strand
CAGTCGGACATTCGGTCTTGCAGGCTTTGCATTCCAGGCAGAGATCCAGAACCGGCTCAAGTTGTTTATCCCCGATGCCCACGTTGGAGAGTTGGCCAGAAATCGCCAATCGTAAGGCGTTCGCGCGGCCACGCGTGGAGTCAGCTTCTTCGCGGGTTGCCATGAACGAAGGGCACATCGTGCCGCTGAGTGTTTTGCGACAGGCGCCGACGCCTCCGCATTGTTCCGCGGCGCGGGCGAGTCCCCCAAAATCAGAAAAATCAAATACCGTCTTCACTGGCCGCGTTTCGTAGTCGCTGCCAAAACGCAGGTTCTCTCGGATTCCTGGAGCGTCTACGATTTTGCCAGGATTGAAAAGGTTATCGGGGTCAAACGTGTGCTTGATCTGGCGAAATGCCTGATACAAGGTTGGTCCGAACATTTTTTCTTGAAAGGGACTGCGCGCCAGTCCGTCGCCGTGTTCACCGGAAACGGCACCGCCAAACTCGAGAACCAGGTCGGCAACTTCAGTGGCGACCTGTTCGAAACGGTCGACCCCCTCGGCCGTCTTCATGTTGACGACTGGGCGGATATGCAGGAGCCCTACAGAAGCGTGCGCATAAAACCCGGCTGTCAGTTGGTGTGCCTCGAGAATAGCAATGAAGCGTTCAATGTAATCCCGGAGCCGTTCCGGCGCGACGGCAGTGTCCTCGACAAACGAAATGGCTTTGGCGTCGCCTCGTTGCGACATCGACAACCCGAGTGCGGCACGGCGCAAGCCCCAGATGCGCCCCTGTTCGCTGGCAGTGTGTGCCCGGTGAAAGTGATAGCCCAGTCCGAGATCGCTGAGCGTTTGTTCCAGGTGATCGACTTTCGGTGCGAGATCAGTTTCCTCGTCACTGAGAAACTCGACAATCAATACTGCGGCCGGGTCGCCTTCGATGAATTCACGAAAAGGTTCGAATTGGGGTTTTCCACGCGTCGTGTCGAGGATAAACCGGTCGACCAGTTCGACCGCGGCAGGGCGGTGTTCGAGGATCGCGGGAGTGGCACCGAGGGCCTCCAGCAGATTATCGAATTGGATGGTGCAAAGTGTCCGCGTCTTGGGACGTGGTACCAGGTGCAGACAAACCTCCAATACCAGGGCTAATGTTCCCTCGGCTCCCACGAGTAGACGGGCAAGGTTAAAGTCGGCGTCGCGATCGGGAGCCAGTTCTAAACTGTTTTGCGAGCCTGATATTTGCGAGCCTGATATTTGCGAGTCTGGTAGCGGTGTTCCGGTTGCGCTGGAAGCGTCGACAAATGCATCCAGATTGTACCCTCCGACACGGCGTAAAATGTTGGGGTAGCGGCGGCGGATTTCGGTAGCGTGTTCGGCAGCCAGCTGCTTGACGATTCGATAACAGTTTCCCTCACGGTCGCTACGTGCAGCGGCTGCAGCGAGTTGTTCTGGAGTAACGGCTTGCAACTCGACGACACTGCCATCGGATAACACTGCGGTCAGCGAATGCACGTAGTCAATGGTCTTGCCGTAGACGACAGATCGCGTGCCAGCAGAGTTGTTGCCAACCATGCCTCCAATCGTGGCCCGATTGGAAGTCGATAAGTCGAGCGGGAGCTGCAGATTATACGGTTTCAGGAATTCATTGAGTTCATCCAGTACGATTCCCGCTTGCACCTTGACCGTCTGCTTGTCCGGGTCAAGCTCAATGACGCGATTGAGATACTTGGAAAAATCGAGCTGCACGCCACCACCGACGGCCTGGCCGGCCTGCGAAGTGCCACCTCCACGAGCAGTGATAGAGATCCCGTGTTCCGCACAGCTACGTACGACTTGAATCACGTCTTCAGTCGATTTGGGGATGACCACACCCTGTGGCAGGATCTGGTAGACGCTTGCATCGGTCGAGTAGAAGGCACGCGATATCTGGTCAAAACGCACTTCGCCGCTGACCCGGGAACGCAGCGCGTCCGCCAGTTTATGGACCCGACTTGGGGAAGGGGTAGTGGCAGTGGCGGCCATCGCTGGTCCTTACGAGATCTGGGCCTGGAGTCCTGCTCGTAAACGTCGCAGGCCTTCAGTGAGATTGCTGCCTCCGCTGGCAAACGAGATTCGCAGCATACCTTCTGCAGCCGATCCATATGCGGCGCCGTGCATCACCACGACTCCGTGTTCTTGCAGTAGTACCCGGCGGATCTGATTTGAATCACTGCTAATCGCTTGGACATCTACCATGCTGAAGAACCCAGCTTCCGGGGAGTAGACTTGAATGCTGGGGAGATCGAGTGCCTGTTCGACTTCGCGTCGGCGGCGCGTATATTCGCTGCGCATTTGTACGAGACAATCTTGCGGGCCGTCGAGTGCGACTGCCGCGGCGTCTTGCACGAACGTGGCGGGCCCACGGCTCGACTGCTGCAGGACCAGAGCCATGCCTCGCAGCAGGTCGGCTGGTCCGGCGCAATAACCAACTCGCCAACCGGTCATGGCGTATGACTTGGAGAGGCTGTTGATCAGGATGGTCCGCTGCCGCGCATCCGCTGAGATGCCCGCGGGGCTGTGGTGTTGGTGATCGTCGTAGAGAAGTTTTTCGTAAATTTCATCACTGATCACGATCAGGTCAGCCTGGGCAGCGAATCTGGCGAGCGACTCGAGTTCGGTGGGCTGGAATACGGTACCCGTTGGATTCCAGGGGGTGTTGATCAAGATTGCGCGAGTGCGTGGGCTTGCAGACGAAGCAAGCGCATCTTGGTCAAAGCTGTAACGCCCACTTGTGCAGTTTGAAGGGAGCGGAGTGACGGTTCCGCCGAGCAGTTCGACGACACCTCGATACGCGTCATAGCTTGGTTCGGGTATGAGCACTTCGTCGCCGGGATCGATCGTGGCGGACAACGCGGAGTAGATTCCGAAGGTGGCGCCACTGGTGACCAGGATTTCATCTTCCCAACGATAATAGAGTCCGTGATCGCGTTCCATACTGCGGGCAACCGCTTGGCGCAAGTTGGCCTCGCCTTGATTATTTGGGTACCCAGTGCGGCCGTTACGGAGCGCATCGTGGGCAGCGGTAACGATGTGGGCAGGCGTGGGCAGGTCAGGTTCACCACGCATCAGCGAAATCGGCTTGTCAGATGATTCACCAAGCGCGCGGACTTCCGCCATGATCGCGTTGACTGCCGTCGGTTGGAGTCCAGAGATGCGCTGTGAAGTTCGCTCAAGTGTCATGCGGATTCGCGGCGACCGCGCCCCGGGGTGTTCTGCAGGTATCCCGCATTATACGCTTTGTTTGTTTCTTCCAGCAGACGCCGGATTCGATCACGATGGCATTGTTGGCCTACGTGGTTTCGGTGCATGCGGATTTTCGTCCCAGTGATGAACCATCACGTGGTTATGGGGTACTGACCGAGTATCCGTTCGCCGAGGTGCCCGCAGCAGAGTAGCTCCGCATGGCTGTCACCAGCCGCAGTTGCCGGTTGATATTACCGGCAGGGACGAACTGGCTGCTGGCTCAGGAGGACGTTCCTGGGGCTTTGTGTGGAACAGGTGCTGGCCAGCGATCTCCTGGTACTGAACCCCGGGTCCGGACCAGAATGCCTGTAACGACTGCCCGCCGCTGTTTTCAAAGAACTCGATGCGAACGGGGAACAAGCCAGGCTTGAGGTAAACGTGGCCGGCGGATTGTTGCGGTGCATGCAAGCCGTCGTTTTCGACAACCATGCGGTTACCAATGTACAGACGACTGCCATCGTCGGAAGTGGTCGAGAAAGTGTAGATTCCCTCCCGGGGGATTTGGATAAACCCTTGCAGTCGTAGCGCGAAATGATCCTCCAGCCCGAGGTTGGGTGGCAGGCCGACTCGTTCGGTAAGGCCGCGTGCGACCGGTTGTAGTTGTTTCCAGTCAGGTAATCGGTCCCATTGACCTTTTGCCACGGAGTAGTGGAGCCCGGGAACCAGGCTCGGTGGTGCGATAGGTTTCAGACGGGGGGCTGCTGCGGGAGTCAAACGCAGGCGGAGTTCCTGCTGCCCACGTTGCAATACGAGGTCCAGCGGTTGGCCAGGCTGGCGGTCAATGAGGGCCAGGTAATAGTCGAATCCCTGTTGAATTTGAAAGTTGCCGATTTGAGTCAGCACATCGTCTTTGCGGATGCCGGATCTGGCTGCCGGCGAATTGTCCTGAACTGAGAGCACCTGCGCGGTGGGAGCTAAGGGGTCAATATGAAGGTCGATTTGAATGCCATAGCGTTCTTCGATCGCCAGCAGCGGGCGGAGGATTGCCCGTACACGGTCGATTGAGATCGCGAAGTTGACATTTTCGAGGCTTGTGTTCTTTGAGGTGATGACGCCAATCTGTTCGCCCAGAGCATTGATCAAAGGACCGCCCGAACTGCCACCGCTCACTGCAGCGCTGGTTTGGATCAAGGAGGGTAGAAATGCACTCTCTGTGCTGGCCGCTCGGTTCAATCCACTCACGATTCCGGCGGAGACCGATTGTGTGAGGCCCCCTGGATTGCCGACAACCAGTGTCGGTTCGCCCAGCATCAGATCGTGACTGCGGCCGAGCCGTAGCGGGGACAGTCGATTGCCGGCGTTTACCTTTAACAGGGCGAGGTCTTCGTGTGTGAAACTGGCAATGACGCGGTAGGGTAAAGTGCGGCCGTCGTTCAGGGTGACAGCACCCTGAACCGCGTTGGCGATCACATGTTCGTTGGTCAGAATGTAGCCTGTTTCATGGACGATGGAACCGCTTCCCATTCGTACCTGGTACGTGTCTGGCTTGTCGAGCGGCGTCAAGGTTCGGATCGATACCACGGCAGGCAGGCAGCTGCGGATCAATGCCACCAGTGGGGTGTTTCGAG
>CAZITS010000502.1:0-4835 GCA_964542185.1 uncultured Pirellulaceae bacterium | reverse complement strand
ATTCCGAACGGCTTGCCATGTTCCGACGCCAGACGTGGTTTGGGGTCCCAGCTATCCACCTGGGACGGTCCACCATCCATGTACAGATAGATCACGTTCTTGACTTTCGGGGGGAAATGGGTCGCCCGGCTGGCTGCCCCCCCCGCTGCCTCCTGCTCTTCGGCTGTCAGTCGTTGATCCTGGTTGAGAAGCGTGCCGAGTGCCAGGGCACCGAATCCGTTTGCACTGGTCCGTAGCATTTCCCGGCGTGTCGTCGGGTGTGGAATAAAACTTCCGCAGTGTGCCATCGTTTGTGCCGCTTGCTGTGCAGGAGGAAAGGGAGCTAAAGGGTCAATCAACGTAAATAAAGGGCTTGGTGTTGATCAGGACATGCCCCAGGTCTGCCCAGAGTCTCACGTCCGTCAGCATCTGAGCCTCGTCGATTTGATATTCGCTTCGTTGCAGGGTGAGGAAGTCGCTCAGATCGGCAAGCAGTTCTTCTGTTACCGGGCGACCGAGCGCACGTAAATACATTCGTCGAATTCGCTGCTCCAACGATTCGTTGTCACGGGCGACAACTTTCTGGGCCCATTTGGTCATCTGCTGAATGACGAAAGGGTCATTCATCAGAATCAATGCCTGAGAGGGAACGTTTGAGACATTCCGTCTGCCCACGCACGTCGCCGGAAACGGGGTGTCAAAGGCGAGCATCATCGGCGGCAGGAAATTACGCCGTACCAGGATATAAATGCTCCTGCGCCCTTTCCCATCGAGCGGCCCGCTGGGAAACGTCCCACTGCCGCGACCAGGCATGTGCCTGGTGAGGTGAACTGGAATACTGGGTCCGTACATTTCGGCAGACAATTCACCCGAGATGTGCAGAATCGAATCGCGAATCGGCTCTCCCTGGAGTCGTCGCATACGCATCCGGTGGAACAACTTGTTTTCAGGGTCTTTCTCGTGTTGTCGTGGATCAAGGGTCGACGACATCTGATACGTTTGGCTGAGCAGAATGGTCCGCAGCAATGATTTGATGGACCAGCCATCAGAAATGAACTTGAGTGCCAGGTGATCAAGTAACTCGGGGTGGGTCGGACGGGCACCGAGTACCCCAAAGTTGTCGACCGAAGGGACAATGCCGCGTCCGGTCAGGTGGTGCCAGATCCGATTGACGAGGACTCGCGTGGTAAGTGGGTTATCGGGGTCGGCTATTTTCTGAGCCAGATCGAGCCGGCCACTTCCCGAGTATTGTTGCGCCGTTTTCCGGCCGGCGATCGCGGTCAAGAACTTTCGTGGGACGACGTCGCCCAGGGTTTTGTGGTTGCCGCGAATGAAAAGGTGTTCGTCTTCAGGACTGCCGTCTACCATCGTCAACGCGCGCGTTGGTTCTGGGATGTTCTTGATGAGGTCGCGGTACTTTGCGTGGTGTTTCTGAATCGTCTGTTTGCTACCGTCGGTCAACGGGAGCAGCTCATTGGAGAGCAGCCAATTGACGATCTGCACGTGGGTTTGTGTAAGTTTTCCATCGTCCCAGTGCCGGAGTGCCTGATGCCATTGGTCGTCGAATGCGGCGGCCAGCTGCGCGTGGGTTTTCGGATGGTCTGCCGTGATTTCCAGGAAGGACCGGTCCACGTTCTGTGGTGGAGATGTTTCGTCGGACTGGACTAGCTGCGCCAGTTCCACGGCGCCGTCTCCCTGGTCGATGATCTCAATGTAGGCTCTATGGCCGACGTACCGGCTGACGTCGTTTGCCTGCCGGTGCCAGTAGTAGTCTCCCTGGTTGATATCAAATTTGACCCCATTGAATAGCAGACCATTGTGGTCAAACATGAAATGGCCATCGATGATGATCCGCGCCTGTCCGGTTGTGCCACGCAATCGATAGAAGATGTTCCTGTGGGTAATTTCAAAGGTCGGCGTTCTCAGTACGCCGCGCAGACGGGGTGCTCTGGCACCGCTGTGGATGCTGTCGACCGTTAGCAACTGCAGCGGATTACTCTCCGGCTGGATACGGGCTTGGCGCAGTGGCGTGCCCGAAAAGGCGGGTCCGTCGGTCAGCCAGTCATTGGTCTCGGGGGAGAAGGTGCTGATCGGATGGTATTTTGACGCTGCCGTCTGGGCGAGATTCAACTGCTCGGTAACGGTGGCGCTATAGCTGGACAGCTCTTTGTCGAACTCTGCGGGAGCAAGATGACCCAGCCGCGCCCACGTTTTCATGGGATGGTGCGCCGGCAGTTTTGCGAACGCGGCAACCGCACGCGTCCAGCGCGTCAGTAGTGCGGGGTTGAGCTGGTGCCTGGCAGCAACCGATTGAATCGATTGCCCACCGGAGGTCGCGGGGTGGTCACTGAACATGAAATGATCGACGCCGATATTGCCCCAACTGCCAGGCTCCTGGTCGACGACCTGGATTTGCGCTTGCTTTCCGCGCCAGGGGGTAACATCAAACAGCGCCGGTCGCATCTGGTTGGAATTAAACCCGGTCTGGCTGCGTGCGGTTTTTCCGTCGATCAGTAGATTGACGCACGTCTTGCCGGGATGCTGTCCGCCCCCGATCAGAAAGTGGATGTACGCCTTGTCGATCGTAAAGGCGGGACTGGTGAGCGTTCCCAGGTGCGCGTCAGCGTTTTCCTGGGTCTTGTCGCGGGCATTGTGTGAATTGACCCAGTGTTTACCTTTGGCGAGGACGTTCCCTTGGTATTCGGGTGTGCTCTCCTTGGCCTGTGGCCCCATTCCGAACGCCGTCCCGGTGGCAGTCCACAGACCATATTTGCCAGTCTCGAAATCTTCAAAGACGATTCGCTCTGGCATTTCCGCTGCCTGGCCAGATCCATGGATTGTTTCGGTGGCCGCCTGTAGATAGGTCCTGAACTGATTGGGGGATGCCGCGGCGATCGCTCGTATTTCACGACCCAGTACCGCTGTTGTTTCCTGTTGCTCTGTGACCAGTTGGTTGACGATCTTGCTGGTGGTCTCGGGTGGGTATAGCATCGCCTGAGTGCGCCGCGAACTCTGCAGATATCCAGCCAGCGCGTAATAATCGCTCGTACTGATCGCATCAAATTTATGGTCGTGGCACCGGGCGCAGGCAACGGTCAGGCCCAGAAACGCTTTGGACATGACATCGATCTGGTTATCGATGCGGCCCGCTTCGTCCCCGCGCACGTCGACAGGAGAGTGGGTCGCTTCACCGAGCCACCAGAAGCCGGTGGCAATGCGGGATTCATTCCGTCCGGTAGCGGGCTCCAGTCGAGGACGTTTCAACAGATCACCAGCGATTTGTTCTATCACGAAATCGTTGTAGGGAAGATCTTCATTGAACGCCCGGATCAGGTAGTCGCGGTAGACGTGGGCGTTACGGATCGGGTAATCCGCTTCGTGGCCGTAGGATTCGGCGAAACGTGTCAGATCGAGCCAGTGTCGGGCCCATCGTTCGCCAAAGCGTGGCGACGTGAGCAGGCGGTTAATGACTTTCAAGTAGGCTTGTTCCGAGGTATCGGTGACAAAATCGGCGATCTCTTCAGCTGTGGGGGGCAGCCCAGTCAGATCCAAAGTGACTCGACGCAACAGGGTGTGTTTATCCGCGGGTTTGGCAGGAGTCAGCCCGGCCTTTTCAAGTTGGGTCAGAATAAAATGGTCCAGGTCCTGGAGAGGCCAGTCCCGGTCACTGATGGCGGGCAAGGGGTAGGCTTGCAGGGGTTGCCAGCACCAGTGTGCGGATTTGCGTTGTGCCAGATCAAAGGCCTGGCTGGCGTCAGGTGCGGCGTCGGCTTCAGCAGGCCAAGGGGCACCCTGCTTGACCCACTCGGTCAGTATTTGAATTTCTGCCGCGGGTAGCTTGCTCTTGGGGGGCATCTGGTAGACATCGCCGTAATTGATGGCGTCCACCAGCAGGCTCCGCACCGGGTCGCCCGGTACGATTGCAGGTCCGGTGTCACCTCCCCGCAATGCAAGTTTCCGTGAATCGAGTCGCAGGTTGCCCTTCAGTGATTTCGATTTTCCGCTGTGACAGCTAAAACACCGTTTAGCGAGTAGCGGTCTGACCTGTTTCTCAAAAAATTCGAGCGAGGCTGGGCTGAAATCCGTTTCTGTGGGAGGCTCGGCGGACGCGGCGGATCCAGCGATGAGGTCTGTTATCCAGAGCGCAGTGAGCCCCACAAGGAATATTGCGGTTCGCCGAAAGGGTGCTGGGAAATGTATCGAGCCGATCATGGTATTGACATAACCTGTTGAATGGAAACAACCTAGGGTAGTATAGCGATCGCCGTTTAGAGGGTCAAAAGCGTTTCTTTTCTCAATTTGGCAAGCGCGTCCTGCAGCGGTTCGTAGTTTGTTTCAGCAACGCGGCACAATGCCATGAGACGCGGCACAACGCCATGAAACATCGAGAAGAGGATGGGCACGCAGTCCAGCAGCTCACCCGGAATCAGGTGTGGTGTTTGCTGGTCATCGTTTTGGCAGGGCTGCTGTTGCGTTTTCAGGGCGTGGCACGTCTGACGCTCTGCCATTATGACGAGGCGATCTACGTGCTCAGCGGCGCTGAATTTGCCGCCACTGGTGCGATGCATTCTGCGCAACCCTTGCATGCACCACCTTTGTTTCCCGGAATTCTGGGAGTGGCCTTTGGGTTCCTGCGCATGACCTGGCCCACGTTGGCACAGGTGTTCGTTGTCGTTTGTGGAGCGGCGACGATTCCGGTTGCGTTCTGGGTGTTTCAACGTCTCGCGACAAATTGGATCGCCCTCTTGATGACAGGCTTGCTGGCAACGAGCGATTTACACCGGGTGTTTTCACGTATGGCTTTGACCGACGTCCCCTTGACGCTTTGGTTCGTGTTGTCGATCTATTCATGTCTG
>CAZITS010000501.1:0-4844 GCA_964542185.1 uncultured Pirellulaceae bacterium | reverse complement strand
AAACTCCCGAATGCTCGCAAGGAAAACTTGGAATTCGGATGGAAGTTTATTGATGAAAAACAGATTCCCCGTGGTTGTCTGAAGGCCTTTTGATCCGAAGCCGTATGGTGTCTCGAGCTTAGCGACGAACCGAGTTGAACGGCAGCCCAGACTACGGTGCCTGTCCAAGCAGCGGCAACGAAGCCTTGGTAGCAGAACGGAGTGGAAATGCAGTGGCGCGGGACAACCTGGATTTGGGTGCTCGCCGTGCTACTGCTGGCATTCGCGATTCGGTCGGTTGCTGCTGTTACATGGCAGTCGCGACTGACAGACCCGGCTACGTTTGCTCTACCGGATAGTGCGACTTATTGGGAACTTGCACGTACCATTGCAAACGGGGAGCCCTATCAGTACGGCAGTTCCGAATCTCGTGTCTTTCGGACTCCTGGATATCCGGCAATCCTCTCGCTCCTGTTTTTCGGGCATACCGATCCGCCAGTGGTATGGGCACGCCTGGCAGGAGCTTTCTTCGGCACGTTGACCGTGGCTGCCGCCATGTTGCTGGCCCGGTTGTTGTTCAATCGCCGAGTTGCTTTGCTGACAGGATGGCTTGTCACCCTTTATCCGGGCGGAATCGGGCTCAGTGTTCTCGTCCTCAGTGAAGCGCCATTTTGCCCATTGATGATGGGGCAACTGGTTTTTTGGGTTCTGGCTTGGAAGTCTTCTTCATTTTCGAGGCAGATTACCTGGAGCGGTTTGGCGGGGGTCACGGCAGGTCTGGCGACTTTAATGCGGCCGAGTTGGTTGTTGTTTACTCCGTTTAGTCTGCTACTGTTGCTCGTGGTGCAGAGCGAGCGCCGGCGTCAGCTTGCCCTCGCCGGTGCGATGCTAGCGAGCCTCTGCCTGACGATGACACCCTGGTGGATTAGAAATTACCGCGTAACGGGAACAGCCGTGCTAACGACATTGCAAGTTGGTGCTAGCTTGTACGATGGACTCAATCCCCAGGCGACAGGCGCTAGTGATATGTCCTTTACACGCAAGATTTATTGGGATTTGAAGGCACAGCCCGTTGCTGAACAGGAGCTATTTGAGGTCCGCTTGGATCGGCATTACCGCGAATTGGTCTGGAAATGGGTCTGGCAAGAACCGGGGCGTGTCGCATCGTTGGCTGGTGTCAAATTTCTCCGCATGTGGAACATCTGGCCAAATTCAGCTGAGATTGGTAGCGTGTGGACTTACCGATTGATGACTCTCGCCTATCTACCGCTGTTAATCTTGAGTCTTGTCGGCGCGTGGAAGTTTGCTCGGTTGGATCATCCGGCGATTCTCTGTCTGCTTCCTGCGGTTTATTTGACAGGTTTGCACGTGATTTTTGTCAGTTCGATTCGCTACAGACAGCCGGCGATGTTGGTGCTTATCGTTTTGGCTGCAGCCGTGACCGCTGGATTAATGGACAGGCAGCTAAGGGGCTCGAAACTGGCTCGGAAATGGGTCAAGCGGTAACAATGATGATTTGAAGGTTTTCGGGAATGGATGCCCGTAGTACATCGCAGTCTTTCCGCGATGCCCCTGCACGCTCGCGCCGCAGAGGTTCCTGGCTACTGCTTGCCGTAATGATGGTGGCCGGCTTGGGTGGCGGCGCAGCAGTCTTTTCTTTGCGCCGGATAGATCAGGAAATCCAGGTCCGGCTGTCGCAGCAGTTGGCGGGCCACCTGGAGGATTTTCAGATTGTCATCGCCAATGCGCGGCGAGTTGGAGGGCGTGGAATTGAGATCCGGGGTTTGACGATTGCATCAACCGAAGGTGAGCCTTTGGCAGCGATTGATGAATTGATCGTTGAATGCAATGTCGAAATTTCACAATTACTGACACGTTCTATCGTTCCGTCCATTGAACGTGTTGTGGTTCGGCACCTCGAGCTCCATTGCCGCCCCGATCAAAGCAAGGAGATTTTCGAGAAGCTGCGCTCTTTACCTTCCACAGGTGGTTCTTTGCCACCCATTCAGATTGAAGATGCGTCTGTACGCCTGTACGGTACCGATCAGCCACTGCTCATTCAGGATTTACACTTAGACCTGATTCCCGCTGAAGATGCGCCCGAGTTGATGCTGCAGGGTTCTATGTCGGCTGATTTTGCATCGCAGATCCAGGTAACTGGGAAGATCCGGCACGACGCGACTAGTTGGGATCTAGATGGTCGCGTTGTCGATTTTGACTTTTCGCCACGGTTGACGGAGCGTTTGCCCACGGACATTCGCCAGGTGATTGCGCCACTTGCTGGCCTGCAGGCAAATGGAACGCTGGAATTCAAGATTGGCAGCCCCCGCGAACCAGGCGGAGATGTTCGTTTTTCGGTTTTGGGGAACGTTGTCGACGGCCAGCTGCAGGATCCGCGATGGTCGACTCCGTTTACTGCGCTGCGTGCAGAGTTTTCGGGAGACAATGGACATTTTGAGCTCCACCAGCTTTCTGCGCGCAACGGTGCGACGACTATTTTTGTCGCCGGAAATCAACAAGGCTGGGGTGCGGAGGCGCCTCGTAGTGGGCGGCTTAGATTGCGAGATTTGACGGTCGACAAGGAGTTGCTTGAAGCCCTGCCGGAAAGGTTCAAGCCACTCGTTCCAAAATATTCCCCAGAAGGCATGGTCAATATCGATCTTCACGCTCAGATGCAAGGTGAGGAATTGCATGCGAGCGCGGTGGTCGAATGTATCGACGCATCTTTTTCCTACTACAAGTTTCCTTACCGGTTGACGGCTTGCCGCGGGATTATGCGTTATGAGGATGGTGTGCTCCAGGCACGGCGGCTACGCGCTTTGGCCAACGGTCAGCCACTCACGATTGCATTTGAATTTGCAAACCCGGGAGTCATGTCCACCGGGTGGTGTACCGTTCATGCGGATGGTCCCATCCCACTTGACGAAAACCTGATCATGGCGCTCGAGCCCAAGTCTAGAGCCATTGTCCTGTCACTAAATGCTCAGGGAAGTATCTGGCTCAAGCAATTACGGGTGAGTCGGAAGACCGCTTCTGAAAAGTACCTGCGGACTGCAGTACTGGTGGTTCAAGAGGGGGCCATCAAATATTCGAAGTTTCCCTATCCGATTACAAATGTGAGTGGCGTTCTGGAGTTGAGCGATCGCGACTGGACAATAAGTGAGCTGCAGGGACGCCACGGTAGTGCGTATCTGGCGGGCCAGGGGCGCTGGGTTGCCCACGACAATCGGCCAGGCGGCCGCTTGTCGCTGGACTTGTCCGCCAATGACGTACCACTTGATGAGGAATTGCAGTCCGCGCTGCGGCCTCAAGAGCAGGAGGTATGGTCGAAATTGCGCCTGACAGGGTCAGTGGATCAGTTGGATGTGGGCATTCGTTTCGATTCGGATCAACCGCGCGTTTCGATTGATTTGCGAGCACAAAAGTGGCCCGCGGATCGTAACCTGGAGGGGCGTAGTATTCGGATTCGCCCTAAATGGTTCCCGTTTGCTCTGAACGATCTCCGCGGCGCAGTTCATTATCGTGATGGCAAACTCGTACTGCAGGAAGTGCGGGCACGTCACAATGAAACAGAAATCCTGGCGCGAGGCGAGTGTCGGTTTGGGCCGCGCGGTCAGTGGCTGGTCGATTTCAAGCAGTTGGACGCGGACCGCGTTATTCTGAACTCGGATTTGGTAACCGCTTTGCCAGAAAAATTGGCTACAGGTATCACGAGGATGGCGTTTGACGGACCTGTGAATCTGCATGGTGCATTACGAATGAGTGGAGTCCCAGGGGTTGTGCCAGAGTCTAATTGGGATGTTGTAATGCACACCTATGACGCGAATCTTGATTGCGGCGTACAGCTAAATCATATTCACGGAAGTGTTCGTTTGACCGGTCATCACGATAAAGATGGAGTTCAGTGTAGCGGTGAGTTGGATGTCGATTCTTTGATCTATCAGGACGCGCAAATCACGAGCCTCAAAGGGCCTCTTTGGATCGACGACGACCGAGTGCTTCTGGGCACATGGGCAGAGCGTGGAAGAAAGCAGGAACCGCGTGAATTGAGCGGTTCGGTGTTTGGAGGAAAGCTGATTGTTGATTCTGAGGTTTGGTTGCGCGACGAAGTCAATTTTGGCATCAAGATGTCATTGGCGAACTCGGACTTGGCGCGGTTTTCCAAGGAACGATTGTCCGGCGAGCATGATCTGTCGGGGCGTGTTTACGCGATGTTGCAGTTGAGTGGCAGCAATAAAGGTCTATATGCTCTGCAAGGATCTGGCCAGGTTCGGTTACGTAACGCAGATATTTATCAGCTGCCTGTCATGGTGCGGCTGTTGAAGTTGTTGACGATCAAGCCACCAGATACGACCGCATTTACGACTGCGGATATAGATTTCCGGGTGCGTGGTGAATCGATTTATTTTGATACGATCGATTTCAAAGGCGATGCGATCAGTCTGCATGGCCGTAATAGCTGGATGAATCTGGACCGTGAATTGAATCTGCGTTTTTACACACGCGTTGGTCGTAGCCAGATCCAACTGCCGTTGATTACGTCGCTGCTGGATGAAGCGAGCCGGAACATTCTGGAGATCGAAGTGGGGGGAACGTTGGAGGAACCAAATGTCCGCGCGAAGGGGTTTCCGGAAATTGATGAGACGCTTCAGCAACTCTTTCCAGAAGCGGCCCGCGCCAGGCAGTCCGACGGAAATTTTCTGACGCGGCCCTTTCGCACGATGAGGCGTCGATAAGTGAGTTCTTCGTCAACTGCAGACGGTTGTTGTCACGCATTCCGCGCGGTGCGGTCCAGGACATCTCGTAGCATATAGGGTAATGGTTGTCGCAGTGGTGGATGGTGGGTGAAGTGTGTCGGCAGGAAT
>CAZITS010000500.1:0-4850 GCA_964542185.1 uncultured Pirellulaceae bacterium | reverse complement strand
CTCCGGGTCGGGATGATCGTGCAGCACTCGACGCCGCAGTCGAAGGCAAACTCGAGCGACCGTATTGCCCATTCACGGCCAAGTTCCTCAGTCAAGTAGGGAGGTCGTAGCAGAATGAAACTGCGAACAGAGATTTGTTCACGGACCAGGAATTCTACGGCTTGTTGGAAGGTGTCTCTGGACATGCGCTTATTGACACGCGCGAGGACTTCTGGGTGAGCGGTTTCCAGGCCGATTGCGATTTCCAGATTGCCTGAGAGGCGGTCTCGAAATCGCAAGCACGCCTCATTACAAAGTGACGGATGGTTTTCTACGACGACAGTGTCAAAAGTGCGGACTAGCTGTGCAATCTCATCGTGATCTTCTGGTGGGATGGCCTGGCGGTCGAAAAAATTGCCGCTGTTGTAGAGTTTTATCGATTGGCACGGAGGCAGCTCCGCTAATGCGAGTTGCAACTGTTGCGGTATTGCCCCTCTCGGCACACGCTCATCCGTAGTGTTTTTCCACAGGTCGCAGAATAGGCACCGAAAGGGACACTCGCGGTTGGTAAGGAAAATCGTGGCGACATTGACAACGTCGCCCGTGGAAGCTCTTTCCTGCTCTGCCAGAAACGCGTACGGGCGATGAGGGGTCACGTTGTTTTTCGGTGCGCGCAGACCTTCTATCTGCGCGTCGTTTAGCACCGGAACCAGATCCCAGTTAATTTCTGCCATCGGGCTGCTTCAGCATCCCTTGCGGAGTTCAGACGTGCATGGCGAGAAAGGTATTTCGATACTCTGATTCGTCACGTGGGAACAACTCTTGAAATCCGCCCTCACTGACGACGCCGTGTTGGAAACGTCGTTTTTCGAATACCGGCATCTCCAAACCGGTTACTTGCGCGACGCCACGTCGCACGATCTCACCCTTCAAGGCATATAACTTTTCGTGGTCCCAGTCAGTCAATTCGATGAACGGAATCGACTCTGCCACGGCGATCACGTTTGGTAGCGCGTAGGGGCTGAATCCGCAAAAACCAAGGGTACGCGCGGGAGCTGAAGTTCTTACATGGCCACGGCTTTGGCCGCCAGAGTAGACGAGCGAGTGTTTGATGGCATCGACCCCCCAGCCTTCCTGGTAGAGCATCAGGTTGTTGAGAACGCTGCGAATGGTCAATTCTGGATTTTCTTCAATTGGGTAGTCTTTGAGATTCTCATCGCCCCCGTCGCCATCGATGAGATACCTCCAGTCGGGATACTGCTGTCGAATACCACGGCATAGCGCCAGCGCCATCGTCGCGGATTGGACATCGAGCGGTTTGTAATCCTCGATGACTGAGATCGCGTCCTGGTAGTGAATGGTGTCGGCAGAAGCTTGTATGACTTCCAGCAAGAACGAGAGATCGAGCGCTTCCAGAAATTGTATCGCCTGGTCAGAATCTGGTGAGTGTTCATCGATTGCCAGCGTGAAAGCCTTTAATCTGGCAGCGGACTCACCGCGGGCCAGGAGGCGATGGTAGATCGTGAGTAAAACAGATCCACTGTCGATGCCACCGGAGAACAAAACGCCAATTGGTGCATCGCGTGGCAACCTATCCAGCCAACAGTCGATCTCGCGTGATAATGCGCCGATGTACGCTGCACCGATGACGTCCAGATCGGGTTGCAGGTGATTTTGCTGTGGTGTCAGATAACGCGTGTAGACAGGATTCGGATCAGGGCATCCGATTAACGACAATTCGACGACATGGTGTGCGGGAACCATTCTTGTATAAGATGGGTGGTATTGGTCTGACAGGCCGTCTCGCGCCAGTTGTTCTCGAATCTCGTCCATCCTTTCGGCGACGATCAGGCAGGGACCCGCAGCTTGTTTGGCAAGGAAGTATCGCATTGGGCGTCCAATAGACCGCGCCATGCGAATTGTCTTGTTGTGCTGGTGCAACAGCGCAAATTGACCATCGATTTGCCGCACTTGCTGTGGATCGCCAGAGCCGACACAAGCAACCGCGTCGTCGTAGGACATGTTCAGCAAGACGTTCGCGGTGGGGTCGAGTAGATTGACCAGCCGTTCGATATAAGCCACGTTGTGCATAGCAAGCATTCACTCCATATTGAGACCACCGTTTGCAATTATTCTCCAGATCCTGGGTGAAACTGCAACGCGATTTGCGCAGTAGTTGCGAGGCATAATGTGGGTGGGCGCGGGATGATGTCGGTGGCGCGAACTGGAATGGCGACGTCGCGGTAGTTTCTTTCGTGCCACGTGCCAGGCAAGGCTATGTGCGAGACCAATGTCCCATTCAGTGCCGTGCGTTTGCTGTCTGGCCTGTTTGGCGATCCGCTGTGTCCACTATGAGACCAGAGACTGGAATCGTTTCACAGCTTGTTCGATGTTCTCGCGGCTATTAAAAGCGCTCAGGCGGAAGTATCCTTCACCGCTGGCTCCAAACCCACTGCCGGGGGTACCTACGAGATGCGATTGCTCCAGCAGTTGGTCGAAGAAATCCCAGCTTGACTGTTCGCCAGGAGTTTTCAGCCAAACATAGGGGGCATTGACTCCGCCATAGACTTGGATCCCGACCGCTTCAAGGCCTTCACGCAGCAGGCGTGCATTGGTCATGTAGAAAGCGACCAGCTCCTGAATCTGCTGTTTTCCTTCGTCAGAATAGGCGGCAGCAGCGCCTCGCTGAATGACATAGGAAACACCATTGAATTTAGTGCTCTGTCGGCGATTCCAAAGCGCGTGAATCGACTCCCGCTGGCCGGCTTCACGGCTTCCGGTTAATGATTTCGGGACCACGGTGAAAGCACAACGTGTTCCAGTGAATCCTGCATTCTTGCTGAAACTTCGAAACTCGATTGCCACCTCACGAGCACCGTCCACTTCATAGATTGAATGGGGTACGTCTGCTTCGCTGATATAGGCCTCATAGGCCGCGTCGTAGAGGATCAACGCATCATTCTGTTGAGCGTAGGCGACCCATTGCTGTAAATGCTGGCGCGTGAGGACAGTGCCTGTCGGATTGTTTGGATAACAGAGATAGATCAGATCAACTGGAGTTTCGGGTAAAGCCGGTGTAAACCCGTTATCGGCGCCGATTGGCAGGTAGACCAGGCCAGCGAATCGACCAGATTCATCTGCGTCGCCAGTACGGCCTGCCATCACGTTGGTGTCTACGTAGACCGGATAGACCGGGTCGGTGATGGCGACCACGTTGTGTGGCCCAAAGATATCGAGAATGTTTCCCGAGTCGCACTTTGATCCATCTGAAACGAAAATTTCATCAGCAGCAATGTCAATTCCACGTGCCTGGTAATCATGTTCGACGATTGCATTACGCAGAAAATCATATCCTTGCTCGGGGCCGTAACCTCTGAAAGATGATCGCTGCGCCATCTCGTCGACTGCCTGGTGCATCGCGGAAACAATTGCCGGCGGTAGTGGCTCGGTAACGTCTCCGATTCCCAGACGAATTACGTCGGCATCGGGATTGGAGTCGCAATAACTGTTTACTCTCCGAGCAATTTCAGGAAACAGATAGCCGGCTTTAAGTTTGAAGTAGTGTTCGTTGACTTGTGCCATGGAAAAGCCATTAGTGGTTTGGGGCATAAAGCAGGGACGGTTGTCCGTTTTAGGGACAGTCTCCTCGTAATGCAACCAGCGTTTGACAACTCGTCTGATGGTCTTGTAACGCGCGCCCGTGGGCTGGGACTGCAAGCGGGTCTTGGTGCCAGGGAACAGCACTCGAAGTTGCTTGAGGTTTGCAACCTCTCGACAACAGCGGCAGAGCCCGTCATCAGCGAAAATCCAGCGTTGTGCTACGCCAGCAGGTGGCGGGTTCATGGTTTTAACACAAGCGCCGGTGTATTGTGTAAGGTTACTATGGCTGGATCGTCACCGCGTGCCTGCGGGGCGCAGAATGGCGGTTGATGCGGGTGGGCTACGGCTCGCTGATGATTCTTGGGCCGCGGGGTGTTGTGGCTGTTTGCGGGAGAAATATGGTGCCGCGGACTTGTGGAAATGGCGTGCACCGTCTATTCTGCACGATCTGGTTGAGCACAGTGGATATTCGTTGTTGGCAGTCCAGCGTCTTGCAGGTGGTTGAGGTTTACGGAAATGAAGAAAGGTATACATCCCGACTATGTCGAGACGGCGGTGACTTGCGGTTGTGGGAATACGTTTACTACACGCAGCACGCGACCGGAATTGAAAGTCGACATCTGTAATTTGTGCCACCCCTTCTACACCGGGAAGTTGAAATACGTGGACACTGCGGGGCGTATTGAAAAGTTCCAGAGCAAGTTTGCGACAGGAAGTTACGCGAGCCTGCAAAAAGGCAAAAAGCCTGGCAAGTCGGACTCTTAGACTTTGCTGGCGCCTTCTAGTGAGTCGCTCGATTTCACGGCCGCGGCGTTTGCCCTCTGACGCGTTGGCGTGTCCAAAGCAACAGAGCTGTTTCTTGTGCGTTCTCGGGATTGCTGTGTGTGATGCGAGAAATGCTCGAAAACAAGTTGACTCGATTTGAGCATTTGGAAGGCCAAATGTTGGATCCGGCGGTTCAGGCTGAACCTTCTCGGATGGCCGCAATTGCTCGAGAGCATGGTTCTTTGGCCAAGCTGGCAACGAAATATCGCGCTTTCCGGCAATACGTGGATGAGATTGCAGAAGTACGCGAACTGGCCTCCAGTGATCAGGCTGATGAACGAGAACTCGCTGAAGTTGAGCTAGTCGAACTAAAGCAGCGGCGCGAGCGGTTGTGGGAAGAATTGCTCGACTTGACCATCGGTGGTGAAGATGCCAACCGAGCACGCTGTGTCATGGAAATTCGCGCGGGGACCGGAGGCGATGAAGCCGCCCTGTTTGCTCGCGAC
>CAZITS010000499.1:0-4856 GCA_964542185.1 uncultured Pirellulaceae bacterium | reverse complement strand
TATTGCGGGCGACTGGCTACTGGCCAACCGCCTCCCGTAGTGTTCCGGTCATACGATCTGTTGCGCCCAACGGCCCAAGCGCCCCCCCAGACCCCTCGGGAAGGTGGTAGCTGGCACACTGCTTTTCCTTGGTTTGTCTGCCATGGTTCCCAGCGATTAATTGACAAAGCCGGTAACCTTAGACGATCATTAATGATGCTGTGTTCTCGCCACCCTGCTCAAGTTGCCAGGAGGCGAGCAATTGATCATGCTGGTCCAGCAACAGCCAGGGACAACTCGCGATGCCACGCGGGCCCCCTGGTTCCCTGTTGATGACCAAAAACATGTCACAAAACGCGTTTTTCCACGCAAAGGGTCCTGGAATGGCCACGAGTATGACGAATTTTTCGGAGATCCTGCTGCGACGCGGGGTCGTTAGCCCCGATCAGGTCACCGAAGCCGACCAAATGTCGCGTGAGACGAACAGTAGTCTCGCGGAATGCCTGACGAAGCTGGGATACGCCACCGGTGAAGAAGTCACGCAGGCGCTGGCAGAATTCCACAATATGGAATATGTCGATCTGGGCGAGATCACCATTCCAGAACAGATTATCGAGCTCATCCCCGAATCGGTGGCGCGCGAAAATGTCATCCTGCCGCTCGGAGAGGAAGGGGACGCCCTCAAAGTGATCGTCTGGGATCCCTTTGACATTGAAACCATCGAAAAATTGCGATTTATCCTCAATCGACGCGTCGAGACGGCGTTGGCACCGCGCGAAGGCATCCTGGAGTCGATCAACCGTTACTATGGACTGATCGAGGGTGAAAGTGCTGACTCGATGCTGCAGGAATTCACCGATACGGCAATCGATTTCACCGAGACGGAGGGAGATGACTTCTCCGCCGAGGGTGGCGGTAGCGGCATCGATGAAAACAGCGCCCCGATCGTGCGCCTTGTGCAAATGATGATCAGTGAAGCGGTGCAACTGCGGGCTTCTGATATCCACATCGAACCCTTCGACGACCGCATCCGGATTCGCTACCGCATCGATGGTGTACTGATCGAGCGGGATTCGCCGCCGAGACGGCTTCTTTCGTCTATTATCTCTCGTGTCAAAATCCTCTCGGACATTGATATTGCCGAGCGACGCAAGCCTCAGGATGGCCGTATCCGCGTGTCGGTCGGGGAAAAAGAGCTCGACCTGCGTGTCAGTGTCATCCCCACCAACCATGGTCAATCCGTTGTCATGCGACTGCTCGATAAAGACAACATCAAAATCGGGATTCGCCAGCTGGGCTTTGGTGATTACGATTACCAACGTTTCAATGGCCTCATCAAGCGACCCAATGGCATCATCCTGGTGACCGGTCCCACCGGTTCGGGCAAGACCACCACACTGTATGCCGCGTTGAACGCTATTAACCGACCCGACCGTAAAATCATCACGGCTGAAGACCCGGTTGAATACTACCTGGCGGGAGTCAACCAGGTGGAAGTCAAACACGACATCGGCGTGGACTTCGCAGCCATCATTCGCTCGATGTTACGACAAGCACCGAATGTGATCCTGGTCGGGGAAATGCGGGACAACGAGACCGCATCCATGGGAATCCAGGCTTCTTTGACTGGACACTTGGTATTCAGTACACTACATACGAACGATGCGCCCAGTGCTGTTACACGAATGGTCGACATGGGTGTCCCCGGCTACCTGGTCGCAAGTAGCGTCATCGCGGTCATGGCCCAACGTCTGGTGCGGGTGATCTGCAGCCGCTGCAAACAGAGCTACCAACCATCGGAGGCAGTCCTGGAAGACGCCGGAATCTCCCGGGAAGATGCCAAGAACGCCAACTTCGCACGTGGTAAAGGCTGTGGCTACTGCCAACGCAAGGGATTCCGTGGGCGCCAAGGCATCTTTGAAATGATGATCGTGACCGCAAAGATTCGCGAGCTGATCTTTAATAACCAATCTTCGGTCGACATTCGCAAAGTCGCTGTCAAAGAAGGCATGCAGACACTCTACCTGGATGGACTCGAGAAAGTGAAGGAAGGTATCACAACCCTGGAAGAGGTGACTCGTGTCTCAAAACGCAGCGAAGAAGACATCGCCCATGCCGGAACATAGGCCGATCCGAAAAAACCTTAGAAAAACGGCGACCAGGTGACGTGTCGCCAACTAAATCTGGAAGCAAAACGACAAAACGGTCGCAAATCTGGCTTGAATGGAACTCAGAATTGGCCCACTCAAGACCCATGTAAATAATCGTGATGCTGGACTTCTACCGAAAACAACGTCCGTATTTTTTCTGTATCTCATCTCATTGAACTACTCTGCTAACAACTTTTAGATGGCCGGAAGGCGCGTGATCAGCTCGCCAATGCCCAGGCTATTTGCGGTGCCCCCGTGCGACTCCGTTTGCCACGGGATCTCACCGGAAACTGATGCTACGTGAGACCGATAAATCACACTGCCTCCAACACGCATTATTTAAACTCGCATTATCTGTTGTTCGACAGACTGACATTTGCATAGAAGGCATCGTATGGCAACGCTGCAAATCGACAAGCTCCTGAACGCCTGTATTCGCCAAGGCGCTAGTGACATCCACATTACCACTGGCCAGCCGCCGACATTCCGCCTGCATGGCCGGATGCGACGCCTGGAAACCAAAACACTCGAACCGGAAGACACCGTTTCCCTGATGAAAAGTATCGCGCCGGAACGATGCCAGCGTGAGTTGCAAGAAGCAGGTACCAGCGACTTTGGTTTTGCCTTTGGTGACGCCGGACGTTTCCGTGTTTCCATCTTCAAACAACGCGGCGACATCGGCATGGTGCTGCGGCTGATTCCCAATGACATGCTCACACCCGAGCAATTGGGGACGCCCTCTGTCGTTAAAGAAATTGTCATGCGTCCCCGCGGCATGTTCCTCGTCACAGGGCCTACCGGCTCTGGCAAGAGTACCACGCTGGCCGGCCTGGTGAACTTCCTCAACGAAACGGTCGACCATCACATCATTACGATTGAGGACCCGATCGAGTTTTACCACTACCACAAGAAATCTGTGATCAACCAGCGCGAAGTCCACGTGGATGTGCCCAGTTTTGCAGAAGCGATCAAACGCGCCTTACGACAAGACCCGGACGTCATCCTGGTCGGAGAACTTCGTGACTTGGAGACGATCGAAGCAGCGATCACTGCGGCGGAAACGGGCCACGTGGTGTTTGGCACACTGCACACCAATAGCGCTCAAAAAACGATCGATCGAATTATTGACGCCTTTCCGGGCAACCTGCAGGACCAAATTCGCACCCAGCTCTCGACGTGTCTGCTCGGTGTTCTAGCCCAACAGTTACTGCCTAAGATCGGCGGCGGTCGCATCGCCGCCTACGAGCTGATGGTCGGGACTTCCGCGATCCAGAACCTGATTCGAGAAAACAAGACATTTCGCATTACTTCTTCGATCCAAACGGGTAAGAAGGAGGGCATGCAACTGATGGACGACCATCTCTATGAGTTGTGGGAAACCGAGAAATGCATTATCGACGAAGTGCTGTACAAAGCCATCGACAAGATTGCACTGGCGCAGCGAATCAACGTCGCCATCGACCAGGGACGCGGCCCGGAAATGGATCTCATTGATGAAGAGGAAGACGCTTTTGAGACCGTCTAAACGACCTCTTAAGAGCCATCCAGTAATTCACCCATTCCAACGGTACCTGCAGTGGTACTCCAACAATCGGACCTGAGAAAATGGCTATTCGTCGCATCGGACAGATCCTTGTCGACCTCGGTTTCGTCACTGACGACCAGTTAGAAGCCCTACTCGAAGAACAGCGTGCCCAACCTGGTGAAAAGCTCGGCAAAATCGCTGAAGACATGGCTTTGATCACAGACGATCAACTGGCGCAAGCGTTGGCCGAACAGATGAATATGCAGGTGATCTCACTGGCAGACACCAAGCTCGAACCAGAGCTGATGGGGATGCTCACCGAGACCATGGCTCAGTTGTATCGCGTGGTTCCCGTCACGTTTGAAGGCAACTTGCTGACGGTCGCCACGGCCGAGCCTGAAAAACTGACGATTCAGGACGAGCTGCGAACATTTCTGGGGCATGATGTCCGGTCGCTTGTCTGCACAAACCGTGAAATCCAGGACGTCCTGGACAAATTTTACGCCAGTTCAGAAGACAGCCTGGAAAGTATTATTACTGAACTCGAAGACGATGATGACCTGAAAGCGCAAAGCCTGGCGCTCACCGAAGGTGCCGTCGACCTGACCGGAGCAGAAGCACTCGCCGACAGTCAGCCGGTCCGCAAGCTGCTGAATATGGTGTTACTGATCGCGATTAAAGACCACGCCAGTGACATTCACTTTGAGCCCTTCGAAGATGAGTTCAAGATCCGCATCAAGTCAGATGGTGTGCTGATGGAAATGGTGCCGCCACCGCGGCATATGGCGTACCCGATCACAACACGCATTAAAGTAATGGCCAATCTCGACATCGCCGAACGGCGTGTTCCGCAAGATGGACGGATCGAACTGACCGTTGGTGGCCATCCGGTCGATCTCCGCGTCAGCATCCTGCCAACAATGCACGGCGAAAGTGTCTGCATGCGGATTCTCGATCGCAGTGTGGTGTCACTGGATCTGAAAAATGTCGGCATGGACGACAACATCATGTCCGAGTTCCGTGATGTCTGCAACAAACCCAATGGCATCATTCTGGTAACGGGCCCAACCGGGTCGGGCAAGACGACCACGCTGTATTCGGTTCTCAGCGAACTAAACAAGCTTGAAGACGGGACCTGGCACATTCAAACCAGCCAGGGGGATATCCATGCAGAACATGTGGTCAACGCCGGGGGACTCTGG
>CAZITS010000498.1:0-4862 GCA_964542185.1 uncultured Pirellulaceae bacterium | reverse complement strand
CCTGGTGAGACGGAGCAGGGACCTGCCTGCAATCAGTATTTGCAAGCCAGTAGATGTGGCAGTCGGGCAGTTAGATGTGCAATTCCACAACATCCTGGTCATGGAGCACGTAGTCGCCTTTGACTGTGGTTGCGTCGTGAAGGTGCCGGCTCCACACCCGGGCATGCTTCAAGTTACTGGCCAGATCCTTGTGTATCAGCTGGGCGATTTCCAGCAGGGTACCGCCGCGCTGAATCGTGAACGGTCGATCGTAGTCCGGTTCCTTGTTGTTGGGCAATTTCGTGTAGACCCGTACGACGTCGAGTGCTGCAAAGATGGCCTTGGCCAGGGTCCCCAGACCCTCGCCCGTGTGGGCAGAAACGGGCAAGCGTTCCAGGGGGAGCGGGAAGCACGCGTCCAGTAGTGGCAGATTTTCGGAAAAATCGGGCAGATCACATTTGTTCAAAACAGCCAATGTCTGCGTATAGGAAACTCCCAGATCGTCCAGATCGAGGTAAGAGGTGGGCCCCAAACGCGTTTTTGTCTGTTGCAAATACTCGACGATCTGTTGGGCCGCTGCGATGCCTGACGCTTCTCCCAGGTCAATGGTCAGCAGTACCAGGTCAGCGCCACGGAGCAGGTCTAGCAGAGTGGAGTCAAATGCCTCGATGGCGATGGGTGGCGTGTCGATCAATTGGACCATCACGTCGTGCCAGGGCATCATGGCCGGTTGTGGTTTGTGGGTCGTAAAGGGGTACGGTGCCACTTCCGGATTCGCCCGGGTGAGCCAGGTGACCAATTGGCTCTTGCCTGCGTTTGGCGCCCCGATCAGGACGGCCCGTCCTGCCCCCTGACGCGGAATCCGCTGCCGGTGGCTTTGACCCCCAGCATGACCAGAGGCCTCATTGATCAGCTTCCTGGCCTGGCTGATTTTTCGCTTCAGGTCGGACTGCAGCTTATCGGTACCTTTGTGCTTCGGGATTTCCCGGAGCATATTTTGCAAACAGTGCAATTCTTCTTCCGCGGTAGTGGCCCTGCGGTAGGTAGCTTCTGCTTTCAGGTATCGGTGGGTGAGGTTGGCCGGCATGAGGCTGCAGAGGTGATGGAGCAAACAGCGCAACGCGGCTGCCAGGGATCAATTCACCAGATTCTCGATCGCGGCTAGTAATTCCACTGCGGGGGGCGTCAGCGAATAGACCTGGGATTCACCGGTGGCCAGCTCTTTGAGCTGGCACTGCTGGGCATCGAGTTCGTTTGACCCTGCGATCAACGCCACCTGAAAACCCCGCTGGCCGGCGTATTTGAGTTGTTGTCCAAGTTTCTTCGGATCGGGGTAAATCTCGGTGCCGTAGCCGGCCTTCCGCACCAGTGCAGCCAGCTGTAAATAGTCGCTCAGGCGATGCTTGTCAAAATATGGAATGAAGACAGGCGCAGTCGTCTGGGTACGTTCCAGTCCCCCCAGTTCTTCCAGTGCCGCAAGCAACCGGTCCAGGCCCAACGAGGCACCGATTCCCGGCAGTTCTTGTTTCGTGTAGAGTTGTGCCAGGTTGTCGTACCGTCCGCCTGAGCAGACACTTCCGATTTCGGGGAGTTGATCGAGGAAGGTTTCGTAGATGACCCCCGTGTAGTAGTCCAGTCCACGGGCGATTGAAAGGTCGAGACGAATGTGCTTCTCGGCGATACCGGCAGCCTCGAGTCCAGTGAGAATTTCTCTTAAACGGGTGAGGCCCGCCTGACCCGTTTCCTGGCCGTCGATCAATGGTGAGAGCTGATCCAGGATTTCGCTGTTGGTTCCCGACAGGCCGGCCAGTCGCAGTACTGCTTGAGCTTGATCCGCGCTGGCGCCGGCTTGATCGGCCATTTCCAGGGAGACTTTTTCAGGACCAATCTTGGCCAGTTTGTCGAGTGCGCGAAGAATTGGGAGGGCCTGCTCAGCCAGGCCCAGTTTTTCCAACAGGCCATTGAGCACCTGGCGATTGTTCAGATGGATGGTGAAATCCGTCAGCCCGAGCGCTTGCATCAGATCGTGAATAACGAGGCCAGTTTCAATGTCGGCGGCGACCGAGCGCGTACCGATTGTGTCGAAATCGCACTGCATAAATTCGCGATAGCGACCTCGCTGCGTGTTTTCTCCCCGCCAGACGGTCGCGATGTGATACCGTTTGAACGGAGTTCCCAGATTGCCCGCGTGTTGGGCCATAAAGCGTGCCAGTGGCACCGTCAGGTCAAAACGCAGGGCGACTTCACGCCCCCCATGATCTTCAAACCGGTAAAGCTGTTTGTTGGATTCCTCCCCCGCCTTGCCTTCGAGGATTTCTCGATATTCCAGTGCTGGCGTGTCGATTGGGGTAAACCCGTAAGAGCGATAGACCTGGCGGGCGATGTCGATCAATCGCTCGCGAGGGATCATCGAAATGGGCAAATAGTCGCGAAATCCTTTCAGCGTTCGCGGCGTAATCCGTGCTGGGGGACGAGATGGATTGGTTGCGTTCATGTGGCAGACTGGGTTCTGATCTCGCGTTAGTGGACAGCGAGCGGCAAATTTCCGACACCTGGCGTGTCGCATAGCACGACGGAAAGGGAATCAAGGCCAGGACTCGTTATGCCGATGGTCGCGTGGGCAGGGGGTAAGGGCCATCGCAAAAGACGGTATGGGTGAAGCTGGCAGCAGCTCGGTCAGACGAGTGGTAGCAGTGTGGGGCGTGGGCTGCGCAGACCTTGGCCAGCCTTCTTTTTGAGGACTGCTTCGGCATATTCTGCCACCTGGTCGGCCGTTTCAAAATAGCGTTCGTAAGTCCAGTCATCTTCATATTCACAGCCGACGGTCGAGTAATCCCTACAGATCTGAGGCCGTGTTTCATAGATCCCACAGCGGTTGTCAGCTTGCAAATGCTCGCAGACGGTATGCACCAGTAAATACCAGCTATCGTCTTCGACAAAGACCGTTGCGCGATCATGCAGCAGGTACCAGCGGATGAAGTCGAAATCCTTGCTGCGCGTGGGTTCGTCGATTGGCAACGCAAAATACTTGCAGCACTTGGCCGAGCAGTAGTCACAGAGACTCTCATCAGGTTTCAGTGAGTCGCGAGGTGGTTTTTTCGTGCGTACCATAAAAAGTGATGGCCTTCCCTGATGGAACGGTAAGACGTGACGAACCTGTAGTCCCGGTTGAGCGGATTCGTCAGGCCAGGATTTCCTGCACGACACGACCGTGAACGTCGGTCAAACGGAAGTTGCGCCCTTGAAACTTGACTGTCAATTTGAGGTGGTCAATTCCTAGCAGATGGAGCATGGTGGCGTGCAGGTCGTGTACTTCAAAGACGTTCTCAACGGCGTTGTAGCCAAAGTCATCGGTCGCGCCGTAGCTGGTACCCGGCTTGATGCCACCGCCAGCCATCCACATGGAGTAGCCTTTGATGTGGTGATCGCGACCAGTCCCTTGTGCCATCGGGGTCCGTCCGAACTCCCCGGCCCAGATCACCAGCGTTTCATCCAGCATCCCTCGTTGTTTAAGGTCCTGGACGAGCGCGGCACAGCCCTGGTCAATCAGCCCCGCGGTTGTCTTGACACCATTCTTGATTCCACCGTGATGGTCCCAGCCACGATGGTAGAGCTGAATAAAACGGACGCCCCGCTCGGCCAGCCGCCGAGCCAGCAGGCAGTTGGAAGCAAACGATCCGTCAGCGCCTTTGGTCCCGTAGAGATCGAGTACTTTTTGCGGTTCATCACTCAGGTCCATCAGTTCCGGCACGCTGGTCTGCATACGAAAGGCCATTTCGTACTGATTGATGCGCGTAGAGATTTCGGGATCGTCGACCAGGTTGTCGTACAGGCGGTTCAATTCTTGTACCGCGGTGACCACATCGCGCTGGCGTCCAGAAGTGACGCCAGTCGGGCGATTTAGATAGAGCACGGCGTCGCCGGTCGAGTGAAAGGGTACACCTTGAAACCTGCTGGCCAGGAATCCGCTATGCCATTGTCGCGCCGCAATCGGTTGGCTCTGTCCGCCTCCTACGGAAGTCAGTACGACGAAGCCTGGCAAGTCTTCGGACGCGCTTCCCAAGCCGTACCACAACCAGGAGCCCATGCTGGCGCGACCGGAAATGGTGGTGCCAGTATTCATAAACGTATGCGCAGGGTCGTGATTGATTGCTTTGGTTGTCAGTGAACGAATGATGCAAATGTCATCGGCAATTTTTTCGCCAATATGCGGTAACGCCGTGCTGATGCTCTGCCCGCTCTTGCCATAGTTTTGAAAGGCGTGCTGGGGTCCCAGGCATTTGAGGCTATCCCGTTGTCCCTGTAGTTGTGCGATCGGCTGCCCCTGAGTGATGGACTTGGGCATCGGTTTGCCGTCGTGTTTCGCTAACTCTTCCTTGTAGTCGTACGTTTCCAGATGTGAGGGCCCACCTGCCATGCACAGGAAAATGACCCGTTTTGCTTTTGGCGGGTGATGTAATGTCTGAATTACCCCGGGCCAACGATCGAGCTGGTTGTTGGCCGGAGTGCTCTCGGCGCCCATCAGTCGCGGATCGAGCAGCGCTGCCAGCGCCGTTGCGCCAACGCCGATACGGGACTGCGAAAGGAACGTGCGGCGGGAAACTCCGCGATTCAGACTGGCGGGAGATTGCATGTGATGTTCTCTCTGTTCGATACGTGGTCCAGAGAACCGAGTGATGCCAGGTGTCCTCCCATTTTCTCAAGGAGGAAGCGTGCTTGGTGGCACCGTGGGTCGTACTCGATCAATAACGGGTAATGATTTCGTGGAGATTGAAAACGACGCGTGCCAGGGAAGTCCAGGCAGCCAGTTCCGCCGGATCCTGGGTCTCCTTGACGGTTCGGTCTCCGACTTTGATCAAGGCGCTGGCGGCGTCTTGATCTGC
>CAZITS010000497.1:0-4876 GCA_964542185.1 uncultured Pirellulaceae bacterium | reverse complement strand
GCGTCTGGTGATGCCCTCGCCCCGGGAGCGCCCGGTCACCACTCCACGCAACTACTCTATCATTGCTGCAGGGCCTGGCACTGCCACTACGCACCAACCGGTGACGCCACGATCGCACGAACAGACCTGCAACACCCCACTCAACACCATGACTGGGTTGCTCGATGGAGATCCACGACAGCTAACCGCAAAGAAAAACCGATCCCCCCGACATCGGTTCGATCTGTCAGTACCTGGCCCTGGGCCCAGGCGACATGCCGCGCGCCTTTTGTCTGCCCTGCTATCCCGTTGACACAAAGTAACTTACAAGGATGGAAAGCTAGTATCTGAAACGCAGTGGGACAAAGAAGGCAACGAGATCAAGTAGTAACAAACCCCGCCGCGTCTCCCGCCGCTGGTGCGGGTCCGTAGACAGTTTCTACGCAGCCCGAATTACCCAGGAATCATTGGTGGTCGCATCAATCACGCGACAGGCCGTGGAGTGCAAAACGGGTCAGTCCTCGGCGCCACGGACCAAGACGCAGCATATCCTGTCCGTGACGGGGTATCGCCCAGCGATCTCGTGGCCGCAATCTACTGTTTACTCGGCGTGAATCGTCACCTCACGATCAACGACCTTACCGGGAGACCACTCCCCATCGCCCACGGTGGTCAACCGATCCACTCGGTACTTGCTTGATCAACGACAAATCAACAGTCGCACGGAGTCAGGCAATAATTTCATCGATCGGGTTTCCGTAATCGACATCCAGCCGTTTGCGGCCCGGAACTTCAAGGCGGCGGGCATCCAGTCCCAGCTGCCGCATGACTGTCGCGTGCACATCGGTCACGTAATGTCGGTTTTCGACCGCGTGAAAACCGAGTTCGTCCGTGGCGCCGTGGACGACGCCACCCTTGATTCCTCCACCAGCCATCCATACCGTAAACCCAAAATTGTGGTGCCCGCGGCCTTTCGCACCCTGTTCGCCGGGCGTACGACCAAACTCGGACGCCCACACAACGAGTGTTTCATCAAGCAGCCCGCGCTGTTTCAAATCTTTCAGCAATGCAGCGATTGGCTGGTCGACCTTGCCACAATTCGTAGCGTGATTTGCTTTCACGTTGCCGTGCGCATCCCAAACGCCTGCGCCTCCACCCCCGTGATAAATCTGCACAAACCGCACGCCGCGCTCCACCAGCCGGCGCGCCGTCAGACAGAGTCGCCCAAAAGGCTGCGTGGGGCCACCGGACGTCCCGTACAAGTTGTGCGTCGCAGCAGTTTCAGCGTTCAAATTTACCACTTCGGGCGCCGCCGTCTGCATACGGAAGGCCAGCTCATACGACTTGATCCGTGCCTCCAGATCGGCGTCGTGCGGATACTTTTCCGCCGACAAACGATTCAAGCGTTGCAACAGTCGTTGCGATTTGGAACGCTCCTGCCGGGTCGCTTTACCCGCCGGTAGCGCGAAGGGCAGGGGGTTTTTCGGATCCACCGATAACGTCACACCATCGTGCTGCGGACCGAGGTAATCCGCACCCTCGGTTGCCTTGCCACCACAACAATCACCAATTTTGCTTCCCATCACGATGAATTGCGGCAAGCTGTCATTCAACGAACCCAGTCCGTAGTGTACCCACGAACCGATCGTGGGGAAAAATCCATCGAACCGATTCCGCCCGGTGTGGAATTGCAATTGCGCATCATGATTACTGGCGGTCGTCCACATCGAGCGTACGAGGGCCAGATCATCTGCACAACTGGCCACGTGTGGCCACCAGTCAGAAATCTCCATGCCACTTTCCCCGTGTGCGGCATAGCCAACCTGCATTGGCAGCAAGCGATCATAGATCTTTCCGTTGGCATCGCCTTTCACCAGCTCAATCCGATTCTTGAGTAGCGGTGATTCCAGTGGATTAGGAAGTGGCGTCTCCGCGATGGTCATGCCGCCATAGCGATTCAGCGCGGGCTTGGGGTCAAATGTTTCAGTTTGACTCGCACCGCCAGCCATAAACAGCCAAATCACGCTTTTTGCCTTTGGTGCAAAATGCGGCTTGCCATTGGGCGGCGCCCAGGACTCCGTCGCCGTCGCCTCTTCACTCTGCAACATGGATGCCAAGGCCACGCCACCGAGACCCGCACCTGCACTCGTAAAGAACTGGCGTCTCGAAGCACTACTACGCATTATACCGATCCCCTGTTGGGCTAACGGATAGACAAAAAGTCATTATGGTTGAGCAAAACCAAGGCCAACTGCTGCCGACCCCGACGGATGTCACCAAAGTCCTTCAGATACGCAACACATTCCCGCAACTCCCGCGGCGTTGCCCCGCGACTAAGAATGGTTTCGAACAAAGCCACCACCACAGCACCGGGGCGATCCCCCTGAATCTGATCTGCCAGCCGGATTGCCTGTTCGCTCGCCAGGCGACTGTTGTACATCGCCAACGCCTGTTGCGGCGCTACGGTCGGCGCCCGGCGGTAACACTCGTTGACCTTGGCACCGTCAAACAGACTCAAGAACACCATCTGCCGTTCTTTGTCCTGCCGAAAGAAGAGACTTCGCCGCGGCACGGTTTGTCCAAGGGTGTGCGAAATCGGAGGACCGCCCACCGTTTTGTCGAGGCTCCCCCCCACCCGCAACAGGCTGTCACGCACCACCTCAGCGTCCATCCGCCGCACGTGCGCCCTCCACAGAAGTTTATTGTCAGGGTCGTTCGCACGATTTTCATTTTCGCCGGCTGACGCAGCGCTCCCGAGGCGGTAGACACCGCTTGTCACGATCCGGCTATGAAGCCTTTTCATACTCCAATCCCGACGAAAGCCGATTGCCAACCAATCCAACAACGCCTGGTGCAAAGGTGCTGGCGAACGCAATCCAAAATCAAACATTCGTTCCACCAGCGGTTCACCGAGATGTCGCAGCCAGATCTGATTGACAGCCACTCTGGCGGCCAACGGATTGGAATCCCCGGTAATCCAGCGTGCCCAGGCCAACCGGCGCCCCGTACTGGTTGCCGGATGAAGCCCACCGAGCGGCTGGTATTTTTCCGATTCACCGGTCGCCCGCTTGCGTGTCTCTGCCAGCGCCTTGACCGCAGCCGCCAATGTCTTCTCTGCCTGGGCCAGTTTACCGGCGGCCTTGCCATCGCCCTTTACCTGCGCCCTTTTCAACTGCTGGACCTGCTGGCGACCCCGCATCTCCTGTTCTGTTTGGTTTGCCAACAACGCAGCAACTTCCGCACGGCTCGCGGCCTTGGCCCGTTCCGCCTGATCGCCAGCCTCCAGCCCAAATTTCGTCCGCTCAGCCTGTTGCCGCAGCAACAACGATGTCAGCTCGGCACGGGCCGTAGTTTCGCGCAGTTTCGCAATCAGGCGGGCGCTCTCAGCGTCCCCAACTTCCCTCTGCAACCCGGCCTCGGTAGCAACCGCCGCGATGCCGCCGTTGGCAGACGGTTGTTGCAATGTGGCCTGTGGTGCTAGTTCCGTTAGACGAAGATCGTCAAAGGACCCAGACGCCGAGAAAGTCCACAACGAGATCTGGCCTGGAACACGATTCGGCGGAAGCAGATAGGCCACGACGAGCCGCTGATCGACCAGCACATTGAGCAACCGACCACGCACGCGTAGCTCCAGCCGGTAATCACGCCCCAATTCCACCGGCAACGCCGACATCCCCTGCTGTGGATAGCTCCAGACGCCGCCACCGTTCTGCAGCGACACCTGGATTTTCGACCCTCCCGGATAGGCCGACAAATACACCGTATGCATCGCCTTTCCATGGCCATCAAACCCGAGTCCAATCGATCGGTATTCCTTCCCCCCAGTGACGCGCATGGTCACTTGGGCACGAAAATCACTGGGATGGGAAAATCGGGATACCACGCGACGTTGCTGCGACGCTCCGTCCGTCTGCCGCAACCGCCCTTCGACAATTTCCCAATTACCATCTTCGATTTGCCAGCGGTCGGGCGCAAGTTCTGTGAAAGGCTCCTCCGCGACCACGGTTTCCTCAATATCCACTTCTCGCACTGGCTTCGGCGGCGGCATGTCAACGAACCGGGCCAGTTTTTTCCGTGCCGCAGAGAGCCGTTCATCGGCCGTGTCCACCTCCTCCAAGGCTTTCCGCACCTGCGCCTTGCCTGCCTTTCGCGCGGCAACCTGTGCTGCCGTGCGCAGCGCAGGGTAGTAGGCCACGACGGGCAACGTCACGGGCTCGATACGCAGCGGCTCATTAAATAGAGCCGGTACACCGGGCTGGACTGCCTGCTCTTTATCTGGACGCCGCTCGTCACCCTGCAGAAACAGATAGGTAGGTCGCTTGGCATGCGCATCGAAAACCCGCACGAGGGGATCGCTGCCAACTGAATAGGCCTCGTCACGGACGTCGTGAGCCTCAAAAATCGCCCGCAGCTGAAAGTACTCCGTCTGCGCCAGCGGGTCGTACTTATGGTCATGGCAGCGGGCACAATTCACCGTCAAACCAAGGAATGCCTTCGAGGCGTGTTCGACGGTGTTATCCAGCCAAACATTTCGATTGAACTTGTACCAGTTACGTGCCAGGAAGCCGGTCGCCCGCAGTGCCTCGATATCGGCCGGTGCTACCTCGTCGCCAGCCAGCATTTCGACCACCATGCGATCATACCCTTTATCTTCGTTCAACGACTCGATGATCCAGTCTCGCCACCGCCAGATATGCGCGCGGCTGTCCCGGACATCGTCGTTCCCTCCCATGAGATACCCCGAGGGATCGCTGTAGCGCCAAACATCCATCCAATGTCGCGCCCACCGCAGCCCATACTCCGGACTTGCCAGCAAACCGTCCACCGCACGTTCCAACGCCGCGGGGGAATCGTCCTCCAGGAATTTGATACGGTTTCCGGCCAATTAACGGGACCG
>CAZITS010000496.1:0-4881 GCA_964542185.1 uncultured Pirellulaceae bacterium | reverse complement strand
ACGACACCGTCGACCACATCCCAGCACATACCCAGATCGCGGACTCTTTTCCAGGCCATCTCACGTTCGATGACATGTGTCCCCCACTTTATCCCCCGCTGCTGTACGGCAAGGACCATGGCCTGGCAGTCCAGTGGAAGGTCCAGTTGATCCTCGATAACCTGTTGGATCAGGAAGTGATCGGCGATATCGGGTCGTTGCGCTACGAGGATTTTCTCGCCGGATGACCAACCCCACAGCGTATGACGTCTCTTCCCACACAGCGCAGCTTTGGACCAGGTTTCGTTTGCGGTATTCTGACGCAATGTCCGATACCCCGGGCGACTGTCGTGTCTGCAGAGTCCGACCGCTCACCCCAGACCGAGATCAATCACCATGGCCACACTTGAGATTGACTACCAGACGAAACAGGCCAGCGACCACTGTACCGCCCACATCACCCTGGAACCGAAGTCCATCGACAAGGACGCCACCTTGTCGGTGGTCTGCGAAGTCGAGGTGAAGGATTCTCGCGCGGTGAATGACTCCCGGGTGCTGTTCACGAAATCCTTTCGGACCACCTCCGCCAACATGGAGGTTGAGATGCCGGCACGGTTTGATCGCGCCTACAGCTACGCGGGCCAACAGATCGATGTCGTCATCAAGGTCAAGCTGGTCGTCAATGACGCCTTGATTTTTGATTCCAAGGCGGAAGACGTCATGCCTGAACAAGCCTTACAAAAACCGACCATCAGCCGTACCGCCAAAGAACTCGCCGACCCCAAGGACGCCTTCAGTCTGGCGCGGAGTTTCGGAGCGATCTCGCCGACTGCCAAGATCAAGGCGGCCGTCCTGCTGGTAGCCGGTCTGGCGCTGATCAGCGTCATGATGGTCGCTGGAATCCGCTTTCAATCGACCAGTTCCGGTGACGACGAAGGGGGACCACTCGGCGCCGCGATTACGGGTAGCCTGGCGACTGGCGCAGGCATCTGGTATCTGCTACGGAAACAACTCCGCAGTTATATGACCTTCGAACAGCATCCGAATATGCGGATCGACAAGGATCGCTTCTATACCGTGGGGGACCTGATCCGTGGACAATCGCGGATCCCCCTGAGCAACGCGCGACTACGGGTCGTCGGCTACAACATGGAAAAAGGACAATACCAGCGTGGTTCAGGTACCCAAACTCGCACCGTCAGCTTCAGCAATCCGGTCAACGGCGTGATGCTGTACGACGAAACCGTCGACCACATCCCGGCCCGCACTCAGATCGCTGACTCCTTTCCTGGCCACCTCGTGTTCGATGACATGTTCCGCCAGCTCTACCCGCCGCAGCTGGTCGGTAGCAAGCATGGCCTGGCAACCCATTGGGAAGTCCAGGTGATCCTCGACGACCTGTTGGATCAGGAAGTGATCGGCGATAGCCACTCTTTGCGTTACGAGGATTTCCTGGACGGATGACCGACCCCAGCGCGCCGCCAGATCCGTTTGATGATTTCCTGCAATTGGAAAGCGCCTCGTTCGCAAACGTTCGACTCGTGCTGTTTTACGGCTGTAGCGGTAGCGGCAAGTCGTCGATACTCGATTTTCTCGCCAGGCGTCATGTCGATTTCCAGGATCGCCCCCAGTTCCAGCTGCGTTGGGAGTCCTTTCCGGAGCGGGTGCCGGAAATCCACTCGCACCTTGTTTTTCTCGACGAGGTACGGCGTCGCCGCGAACTAAGGCTGGTGCGAAGACTGTTGCAAAATGGCAATACCGTCATCGCCGCAACCCATGTCGCACCGGCCTGGTTCTGGCCACTGCGGCGGTACGGAAAACTGAGGGCCTACACCATCGATCGGGATACCGAGAAAATCACCCGCTACCTGCAGCGACTCCGGGTCGCCTACAGCGACGCCGCGGTCCGCGCCTTTTGTCGCCGCTACGGTGCCACGTTCACCGACGTCGACTGTATCCTGGAAGCCTGGCCCAGCGCCAGCTTCGATCAGTCCTATTACCAGTTCCACCGCCACGGCGACATCACGACTGTTGCCACCTGCGACGTCAGCGGACGACCGTAGTCCACCGCTCACTGTTAGTGGGACACGCCCCCCCCTCAGGACGGGCTGTGTAAATAAACCCAGTTTTTACACTCGCCAGTAACCGCGTCCAGCCCTACCGTATCCGTCATTCTGGCCAGCGTGGTCAGAATGCTCCACGGTCGCGGTCCCCGTACATCACCTGTTGAAGGAACTCCTCACTATGATGTTCACTTTGTCCTTAAGTCTGATCATTATTTTCCTGGTGATCATGGCGATATCCGTCGTGACCAACGCGTTAGGAATGGCGATGGCGATGTGGCTGCTTAGTGACGGGTCGACGACTGCAGGCGATTTTTTCGACCACTTCAAAGACGCCTTGCTGTACCACTCCATCCTCTCCGGGATTGGTCTGGTGTCGGTCCTGCTGGCGCTCTTTGTCTGGGGCCCATTCCTTCCCATCGGCAGTCTCATCATCTTGATTCTTTCATTCAAACTGCTTATGGACTGGTACGATATGGAAATTCTTAGCGTAATCCTTCTCGACGCCGCCGCAGGGGCGATCACATATGGAGTTGTCTGGGTTTCAATGAAGCTGTTTGCAAGCATGTTCTAGTCCACCTGGCATCTGCGAGAACCACATGGAGGCGTTGCGGACCGCGACCCGATTAGTTGCTCTGTCAGTCACGATCAATCTGGTAGTGATTGCCGTTGGCGTAATCACTGGTGGAGGCGTGTTCGTCGCTTTCTTTGCAGATAGCATCGTCGAAGGTGGAACTGATGCCAAAATGGCGTGGGGTTTGAGCTCGATCGCCGGGGCGATCGTGGGCGGCCTATTGAGTCTCGCGGGAACAGGCACCAGCGTCGTGGTAAACACACTCGGCTGCTGTTTTCTGCTGAACGACCGTTTTTCCGGAGCGGGTCGGAATTGGAACATTGCTAGTCTTCTCGCATTCGGTGGCGCCATCCTCTTGTTGGTCGTCGTAGGAAATCTCTCGTCAGAAAACTTTCCCCAACTGCGACGTGATCTGCGTGCTGTGGCATTGATTCTGTTTTTGCTCAGCCACGTCTTCTTTCTCTGCACGCTGAAACGACTGGCAAATAAACTGCGAATTGACTTGAACGGGAGCCTCGCCTGGGCCTCGTGCGGGTTGCTGGCCACCGGCAATCTGCTCTCTCTCCTCGCGTGGTACGACCTGCTTCCATTGACTTGGGGAATAAAACTGCTCTTGCTTGCTGTTTTATTTCTAGCCTGGGGCAGTTGCTACCTGACACTGCTGTTACAGCTGGGGCGACAGGAAACGCGGCCGCTGAGTGCCACCTATTGGCCCGACCCCAGAGTCTGATCTCCGGATCGCCTTGTGGATGACCAACGGAACACGACCAGACAAAAGACTGTTCGCAGGAACAGAAGGACACTTCCTGCTTTGACAAATCGCCTACCAGGTCCGGACCGCAGATCTGATTGAAGTAACCGAGCCCGAGATCGGCAATTTGCACCAGGTTCGGTCAACCGGCCGTCTGCCGTAGTGCCCCATCTGGCCCGACATCTGCGCACTTACCGGACCTGCACTGTTCCCTGCCAGGGTACAGTGGAGGCGGCCGTGGGACTCCGATAGAATAGGCGGCGTGTGGGCAGAAATTTGCTCACGTGCCGTCGATCTACGGCATCACCCATGGCAGCGCAGGGAACTCACTATGCGACGATATCGCTTCGACTCGCCAGGCATTGGCAGCCTGATAACGATTGGCTGTTTCATCCTCTCGGGATGCGGCAGTAACTCCGCACCAGTGACCGTCGATTCGTCCGAAAGTGTCGCCCCAGATAGCGGCGCAGCCACACCGTCAAACGCCACCACAACCACCTCGGAAACTCAGCCTGCTGTCCCCAACACCGGCTCAGCCGCCGGTCCGGTCTACACGCCGACAGGAGCTTTGACATCCTGGCATCGCTGGCGTGGCCCCACCGCCAATGGTGTCGCTCCACAGGGCAATCCACCACTCAACTGGGATGAATCGACGAACATTCAATGGAAGGTCAAATTGCCAGGATACGGTTCGGGGACACCGATCGTCTGGCACGACAAGATTTATCTGCTGACCGCAGTCGACACCGGAAAAATGCCCGAGGGAGCCCCACCGGCCGCTGAGGAGAAATCCGCGTCGGGAGGGGGCCGTGGCCGACGCGGATTCCGCATGTCGACCCCCACCCCCAAGACCGAGTTTGAATTCCGACTCCTCTGTCTGGATCGACAGACAGGCGAGACGGTCTGGTCACAGGTGGCCCGAAAACAAGTTCCCTTTTCAGGCCATCACCCGTCACACGGTTTCGCCTCGTCGTCCGCTGTGACCGATGGCAAACTGCTGTACGCTTCCTTCGGATCGTATGGCATCTACTGCTACAACCTGGCAGGCGAACTGCAATGGGAACTTGACCTCGGTGACATGCAGACTCGCGCTGGGTTTGGTGAGGGCGCTTCGCCCGCGTTGCACGAAGAATCACTGGTGGTAACCTGGGATCACGAAGGCGAGTCCTTTATCGTCTGCCTGAATGCCCTCAGTGGCGAGGAAATCTGGCGACAGCCGCGAGACGAACGGACCACCTGGGCCACCCCGTTGATTGTGGAACACGAGGGTACCGCTCAGGTAATCACCAACGCGCAGAATCGAACGCGGAGCTACAACCTGGCCGACGGCGAGCTGCTCTGGGAGTGCGGTGGCCAGGCTGGTAATCCGATTGCCACACCTGTCGTTAAAGACGGCACCGTCTACTGTATGACAGGCTTTCGCGGTTATGCCGTCTATGCGCTCCCTTTGTCCGCCCGCGGAGACATCTCCGACACTCAGCAGATCGTCTGGAAATATACGGACAACGGGCCAT
>CAZITS010000495.1:0-4883 GCA_964542185.1 uncultured Pirellulaceae bacterium | reverse complement strand
CATCAGGCATGCAGCAAATAAAACAATGGAAACTCTGCGGCATTTCAGGCGTACTACAATCACCTCAACCCACACCATCGATGAATACGACACTTGATTTACAACCGGGGCACGTTGCCTTAGATTCGAACGCAGCCCACAGACTTCAATTACCAAACAGTGAATGCGTAATGAACTACTTTGCGCATGGTCGGCGCTTTCTCGACCGCCCATATTTCCTTGCCGGCACCGCGGTTCCCGATTGGCTCAACGTGATTAATCGCCGCTCCCGTCCGCGGCGGGCGAAAACTCTCGTGTCGGACAGCGACCCTCACGTGGCCGCAATCGCCAGGGGAGTTCTGCAACATCAACTGGACGACCATTGGTTCCATCAAACGCCCGCGTTCACGTCGCTGAATTGGAAATTTACAATTGAAATACGCGACCGGTTACCATCCGACAACGGCTTTCGGCCGACTTTTCTCGGTCACATTCTTGTCGAATTGTTACTCGACGCCACACTCATTCAAGAAGATATTGAACAACTAGACCGCTACTACGATGTCATCGAAGCGCTGGATCCGCAGGTCCTGGCGCACGCCGTAAATCGGATGGTGACACAACCGGCTGAGGGACTGGATCTTTTTTTGCCACGCTTTTCCGAAGAACGGTTCTTGTACGACTACCTCGATGATGGCAAACTGCTGTGGAGACTCAATCAGGTCATGCGCCGCGTCAAGCTACCACCGTTGCCGGACTCTTTGATCGCCTGGTTTCCCGTAGCCCGTGACGAAGTTCGTCGGCACGCAACCGATCTACTAACGCAACCCTCAACGACATGACCAGGTAGTACATTGGCGAAAAGCCTACCGTAACCACACAAATTAGCGACCTTCCCGGAGTATCCGAATATGAAGTTTGGAATGAACCTGTTGCTGTGGACTGGCGAACTGAGTGACGAGATGATGCCAGTCTTGGAATCACTCAAAGAGATCGGATTCGATGGAGTTGAACTTCCGGTATTCAACACAGATTTGAAGTACGACGAATGGGGCCAGCGGCTGAACGACCTGGGGTTGGAGCGAACGGCGGTGACCGTGCGCGGTGAAGAAGACAACCCAATCAGCGCAGATGCAAACGTTCGTGCAGCAGGTGTCGATGCGACCAAACGTGTGCTGGATTGTTGTCAGGCCGTTGGTGCAACCCACCTGGTTGGCCCTTACCATTCAGCACTGGGAGTGTTCAGCGGCCAAGGGCCCAGTGCTGACGAATGGTCCTGGGGTGTTGAAAGTATGCGAGCTGTTTCCGAGCACGCCGCCCAAACCGATGTCATGCTCGCAGTGGAATGTCTCAATCGATTTGAGACTTACTTGTTAAACACGCACGCAGATTCGGCGCGTTTCGTCAAAGACGTCGATCACCCGAATTGTCGTATGATGTACGACACATTTCATGCCAACATCGAAGAAAAAAATATTGCCGACGCAATCAGGTCATGTGCCGACGTGTGTGCCCATGTACACATTTCCGAAAATGACCGGAGCACACCTGGCCAGGGAAATGTGAACTGGTCTGAAAACTTCGACACGCTTCATGAAGTCGGCTACGACGGCTGGATGGTTGTCGAGGCATTCGGGCTCGCGTTACCCGAACTGGCAGCGGCAACCAAGATCTGGCGGCGTATGTATGAAACCGAAGAATTACTAGCCCGCAATGCGCTAGCCTTCATGAAGGCAGAAACAGCGGCCCGATGGACCGCATAACGTGTCGTCATTTCTTCGAACCAGGATTCTGGCATTCTCGTCAGGTTACCCATCCACAAAGAGACCGTTTGCTTTGGCCGCAATCATGGGTTGTTGGACTCGGACACCAATCACCCCCGTGGTCAAGAAATTTGCGCCGCAGATGAAACGCGCCCTGTGCGGCATAGAAATGCAGCACTCGCTGGCGACGTGCCCCTGTCGTGTTTGACTGCAGTTTGTGATTTTCCGCAGGCCGACCCAATTATTCCCGGTAAAATATCACGGAATTTTGGGAAAATCGAGGTTCTTCCCCTGTAAAGACGCCACCCGATTCCGCAAGATACGGTCGGCGTTCGCCGATTCTCAACATTTCAACCACGCTTCCCGGATTTGATGTCCCGCAATGCATGGTGTCACGCTCTCGGCTCTTATAACTCCCGGAATTGAAGGCATGAAACGGTCGCAATTGGTACAACCCCAGTATGCCCGTTGGCTCGTCGTCGGTTTCGCCATGCTGGCGACCTTGCTCTTCTGCCCATACGGATCTGAATTTACAGTTGTGTGGGCGCAAGCGGTTCCCGCGCAATTTGAAGAAGAGGAAGAGGCGGAGGAATTAGACGCAACCCTCCGGGAACTGACCGCGGAACGTAAACGTCTGCAAAAACAACTACTCTCTGCCAACGACGAAAAATCGCTGATGACCGCGGCGATCCGTCAATTCGACAAGCAAATTGTGCTGCTACAAAAAGTCAAGCAATTCAAACAACAGCTCGAACGAGCGGAAGCAGCGGAGGACGAGCTCCGCATCGCAGAATACGAAGAGCAGATTGCAGCTTTCGTGGAACAATATGAGCGGTTGCAGCAACTAGGTGAAATCGAAACAGGGTTGCGCGAATCGAGCTTTGAGTTGCGTGAGGCCCGCCGCGAAAAAGACCAGGTGGCAGTCAAGCAGTTACCGCGCATCATTGCCGCCTGGCAGGAACTCCTGACACTCGTCAAAAGGCTACACCACGTTTATGAGGACGGCCCCGAAGAGCTGGAGGAGCCACTCGAGATCGGTGTCGAAATGTCCGAAAGACTCGTTTATTTGGAACGCCGGCGTCTTGATCTGCAAACCAGGAAGCCTCAAAAGATTCGCTTACAGGATGTCGATCATGAGAAACAGCTGAGCGCGTTAGTCACTCTACACCGCTCATTTCTGACAGCTGGCAAGCAGCTATTGGAAGCCTATGAAAAAGACGACGAAGTCAATGCAGAATTGCTCGAAGAACGCATTGATCGCATTGAACGTCGACTACAACCCGCCTGGGTGCTATTCGAACTGACTCTCGAATTACAGAAGGCGCGGGAACAAGGGAACTCCGCAGCTGTCAAAGAGCTAAAAAATGAAATCGCGGCGCTTCGTGGCACGCGTAACGCCGCACCTGACGGAGAGCAGTCCGCGCCGGAAAAGATGCCGGCTCCTGTCGCCATCACAGAAGCAGATCGGATGGCGGTAGCACAATTAGATTTCCAGGGAGCGATTTTCCCACTCCTGCAAACACACTGTGTGCGGTGTCACGGATCGGAGTCCCAGGAAGGTGATCTGGATCTGGAAAAAGCAGCGACCGAGCTACCGTTCGTTCGCAACACACGGCTTTGGACAAGTGTTGCTGAACACACCAAGAACCGTGTCATGCCACCCAAAGATGAAAACCCGCCGAGCGATCGAGAACGTCGCACCATCGCGGCCTGGCTGGAGGGGGAAATCGCGAATTTTGATTACAGCAAAGTCGACGATCCCGGTTACGAATCAGCCCGGCGGTTAACCCACCAGGAATACAGTAATACAGTCCGTGATTTACTCGGCATACCGCTGCGCGTCACCGACAAGTTTCCAATCGATTTGAGTGGCACGAGCGGCTTCGATAATAGTGCCAACACGCTGTTTGTACAGCCGCTTTTGCTGGAACGATACCTGGCCGCCGCTGATGAAGTTGTCCGCCAGGCATTACCCGAGAAATTTGTCACTCCAGAACAACAACAGGCCTGGCAACGCGTTTTCTTCACCTCCACCGATGTAGCAGGTTCGGAGGAATCCGCTGCCAGCCAAATCCTCTCTCGGTACCTGTCACGAGCGTATCGCCGCCCCGTCAGCGCACGAGAAATCACACAGGCCTTGGAGCAGTATCGCAGGGCGCGCCAGTCCGGGGACAGCTTTGCACGATCTATCAAGAGTGTTATTCGCGCATCGTTGATTTCTCCCAAGTTCTTGATGAAGTTCGAAGCGACCCGCACCAGCGACCAGGCCTACCCGGTCAACGACTGGGAATTGGCCAACCGATTGGCCTACTTTCTCTGGGCTTCGATGCCAGACGACGAATTATTCCGCCTGGCGAAAACCGGCACGCTTAGTGATCCGAAAGTGTTAACCGAACAGGTCAACCGTATGCTGGCGCAACCGGGCGCTAATACGCTGGGGACTGTTTTCGCTGCACAGTGGCTCGGCTTTCAACATCTGGGAACACGAGTTCGGGCAGATCCGATCGACAATCCCTGGTGCACAGATTCACTAATGGCCGCCATGAAGTCCGAGTCTGCCATGTTTTTTACTTCACTTATACGTGACAACCAACCGCTCCAGCGATTAGTGAACGCACAATACACTTATCTGAATGAAGAACTGGCAAACCACTATCAACTACCCGACATTAAGGGAAACGAAATGAGACGGGTAGCACTGAGCACAGTCAACCGTGGCGGCATCTTCACACAAGGAAGTTTACTAGCCGTGACTTCTTTTCCTGGTCGCACCAGCCCGGTAATCCGCGGCAAGTGGATTCTGGAAGACGTCCTGGGAACCCCTCCTCCCCCGCCCCCGCCCAACGTCAGTGAGTTTTCCGACGAGATCGATCGCCGGCGTTCACTTACCCGTCGGCAAAAGCTCGAGCTACATCGCCAGCAACCGAACTGCTATGCCTGCCACAGCCAAATTGACCCACTCGGTTTCAGCCTGGAAAACTATGACTGGTTTGGACGTTTCAAAAGGCGGCATCGGCGCCGTCAGATCGACGCAACCGGACAGCTTCCAGACGGAACAAAATTTACGGGACCGGCTGGCCTCAAAAAGGTCGTCGTGGAAAAACGAATGGACGACTTGACTCGTCAACTCACCCAAAAAAT
>CAZITS010000494.1:0-4890 GCA_964542185.1 uncultured Pirellulaceae bacterium | reverse complement strand
CGGCTACAGCGCGGCGAGCCTGGTGCGCGGTGTCTGACGCCGAATTCTAGCTGGGGTGGCCGTTGCCCAGCTGGTTGTGGACACGCGAGTCATATCCCAAGGGCCGGGTGGGCTTCGGGCGGCGGCAGACGGCACGGCCAGCTTCCAGGAATGTGGTTTTTCTGGATTTTTGTCGCGTTGTCTCTGGTCGGGATGCCCCCAACGGCTGTCTACGGGGAGGTCCCGAGAGCGCGGCCGCGGAGTCGGAAACAGGCGTTAGATCCGGGAATAATGGCATGTTCCGACCCCGATTGACGGTTTCATCGGGCCACAGTCAGCCCGTACGCTTTACCGGGGTAATCCGTCTTGCGCCAACGGACATCTTGCCCTGTTCGTCCAAAATCGTGTAATTGTTTCGGTTTACCGCGCGACGGTGCCGATTGACAGGACGTGCTTTTTCGTTGCATTCACTTTACCTGCGATTAGAATTCAACACATATATGCCGAGCTGCGCGAAAAGTCCATCTATAACCCCCGTTTTATCCATTCGACCCATATGATTATTTCCAGGGGTATTTTCGGGCTTCCTGCGTTTGCTCGTTTCAGGCAATAACCGGTTTATTGAAAACAACTTTCGTCGTTTCTATTTGATGCTAGGGGTTGGTTTATGACCATCCGGCGCTCGTTCAAATCGTCATCTAGACCTCAACGTCGCCGTCAGACGGACAAACGTCGCCGTCAGACAGACAAGGCGCGGAAACGCGCTGAGACCCTCCGCGGAATGCGGGTGGAAAGACTTGAGGACCGTCGCCTGCTGGCCCAGCTGGTGAGCATCCAGACGAACGATGGAGAGTTACTGAATGACGGCGATACGCTGCATGTCAGCCCGCGCGATTTCAGTTTTCAATTCAATCAGGGTGCGCAGATCAATCCCGCTACGCTGGGTGCCATTCAGGTGACCGGTAGCGGATTTGACGATGAGTTCGACGCTGCTTCAATCAAGACGGACTTGAACACCAACGGTCAGGTGTTTGTTCAGTTTACGTCCGAGGTGCTGGGACTGGCGGGTAATGGTGTCAATTTGCAGATCACCAAAACCGACCACGGGGATGCCAGCGGCCCCACCCTGCAAGTGGCGGATAAGACCATCAGTGTTGATCTCAATACCAACCTGGCGAATCCCACCACCGCGGCCAGTTTGCTGGAGGCGATGGACACGGACCCACAGGTGCGGGCGCTGGTGCGCGCCGAAGTTCTTTCGGGCGACGACAGTGCGTTGATTGCGGTAGCTGACATCAACTACTCGCCGCTCAATTTGTTCGGCGCCAAGGCCGCGTTCGCGGAAACCAATTTCAATGTTTCCGATGCACTGCTGGTCAATTTCACGGCGCTCACTCCCGGTTCCTCAGAAAACGGGATTACCCTGAATTTCACCCGCAGCGATCACGGCGGTGCCGATGCGCCGACAGTGGTCATGCCGGATGCCAACGGATCGGTTATCAACATCGATCTCAATACAAATTCAGGCAATGAGACGACCGTACAGCAGCTACTCGATGCGATTCACGCCGATGTGGACGCCAGCAAAATCGTTGATGGCCGCGTGCTCGCGGGTGACCCCGCGACCAAGATGGCGTTGGGCGATTTGGGGTATTCGCCGCTGGTGCTGGTCGGAGCCGACGATGTCGATATCGAGCCAGGTGCGGTCTACGTCGAAGATGATGGCCGCGAAGTTGTTTTTCGTTTCAACGGCGCCTTGGCGGATGATATTTATCGCTTGGATGTACTCGGTTCGACGCAGCCCTTGCGTGAGGTTGATGGGACCGTCTTCAACGGTGGCCAGGACTTCACTCTTGGCTTTGACGTAGATCGGGGTGCCCAGGTCGTCTCCGTCGTTCCTCAGCCACTGCGGCGCGATCCTGCGACAGGCACGCTCAGTCAGGCACGGGATCAGATCATGGTCTATTTCAATGACGATGACCTCGATCGGGATTCTGCGGAAGACCCCGCCTTTTACCAGTTGACGTTTACCCAGGAAACGCTGGAAAACACCGACGACGTCTTGTTTCACCCCACCGCCGTGGAATACGACGCGGCCGCGGATACGGCGCGTTTGACGTTTGCCACGGAGCTCGATCTGTTGATCGACCCGGCGACGGACCAGCCGGTGGGTGGCGGTAGCTATCGACTACGGATTGGTACCGACGAAGTGCAGGCGCCGCGCCCATTGAACGCAGATATTACAGTTGATGCCGGCTCGAGTTTTTCGACCGCCACGACCGTGGGTTTGTCGATTGGTGTTGACCAGGCTGGAGATGCGTTTACTGAGGGGCAGACCTTGTCGGTGACGAGCGATACCGGTAGCACGCAGGTACTGGAGCTCGACAGCGGTTACCTGCTCCAGGTGCCGCAAACGCTGCTGGTTCAGGTCCCTGCAACGGGTGCTGAGGCAATCACCGATACCGAGCGATTCATTGTCACCAATGGGATCGTTTCCAAAGTCTTCGAATTTGACAGAACGGGTACCGTGAATGGGGCCAATGTGGCCATCAGTCTGCTGGATACGGCCGGAGAACCACTCAGCGCGGACGAGTTGGCGGATGCCGTCATCGCAGCGCTCAACGGGGTGACGCCATCGCTGGGTCTGTCCCCCAGCAATTTGGGTGAGGGCCGGATTCATCTAGGCAGCACGGCGGCCAACTCGCTGGATACTAGCTTGGCGCCAAGCCTGACCGTTTCTGGGATTGGCGGGGGGCTGGAAGATGGGGATGCCTTCGTCTTCAGCGACGGCACTAACGATCAGACGTTCCTGTTTGATGCGGATAACTCGGACACCTCGACGCCGACCACAACGGTCATTGCCTTCGATCCCGGACAGACCCACGAGGAAATCGCTGAGAACGTGGCCACTGCAATTACTGGCGCTGCGCTGGGTGTGACTCCGGTTCACCTCGATGACGGGCTGGTTCATATCGGCGGCCGGGCGAATCACAGCCTGGACACCACCGGTACCAATGGTAATCTCACGCAGTCCGGGACTCCGGGTGCGCAAACTGCGGGTGCGGCCGCGGTCTTCTTCACACCCTCTGCAGCATTTGGTGCCAATCAGGTCGCCGCGGCGATCGCCACGGCGATCAACGTGGCGGAGATTGGTGTGGCCGCCAATGTCCAGGACCCACCTTTGGACGACTCCAGGATTGCCCTCGTGGGGGCGGCCGCCGTCGATACCAATGGGCTGGCGGGCGTCAGCAGCGGTCAACTCGATTCGTGGGTGCTCTCTTCGTCGATTGACGCGCAGTTCTTCCCGATCGACTTGCCTGGTGGGAACGATGACATTGGCCATCGGGAGATTCGTCCTGAATCCCATCTGTTAGGCGCCGTTAGTCCGTTTGCGGGCGAGTCGTTTTCTCCCGCAGATGCCATCGATGGCATTTCTACCCTGTTCTACAACTTCCAGGACGAATACGGGTTTGACCCACAAGGCAATGTCCTGCTCAACGCCATTACCGATAACCAGAGGCAACGCGGCCGCGAGATCTTTGAGCTCTACGGCGAACACCTGGGGATCGATTTCATCGAGACCACCAACCTTGGTCTGACGGTGGTGACCGGTGATATGCGAGCCCTCGATCCGGAAATCGAGACGGGACCTGGTGGCGTGATTGGCCTGGCCGGTGGCGGCATCGCCATTATGGACAATGCGGAAAACTGGGAAGACACCTTTGGTGCTGCCGATGTCGGCTCGGGCAAACTCAGTTGGTTTGATACGGCGATGCACGAGATCGGGCATCTCCTGAGTCTGGGGCACAGCTACGAACTGGCGCCGCAAACGATCATGGGGGAAGAACGGATTCTGGCTTTGGCACAGGCTGTTGAGCCGGTCTTTCCCGGCGATCACGACATCGTCCATGGTCAGTATCTGTGGCGTCCGGAAAGTAAGGATATCGATCTCTACGAATTTGAAATTGCCGACGCCGGTTTGTTGACTGTCGAGACCTTTGCCGAACGGCTCGTCGACCCCAGTCTGCTCGACAGCGCCATCACGATTTACCAGGAAGTGCGCAATGATCTGGGCGAAGTGGCCGGCCATGAACTGGTAGCGCGCAACGACGATTACTTCAGCGAAGACGCCTTCGTCGAAATCCAGTTGCAGCCGGGGCGGTATTTCGTCGGCGTGACTGCCAGCGGGAATACCAGTTACGATCCCGTCATTGAAGATACCGGTTGGGGTGGCACCAGTCAGGGTGACTACGAACTACGTCTTACTTTCCGCAAGGATGCCGACCGCAGTATTGTCGACACCACAGGGCAAGCGCTGGACGGCGACAGCAATGGCCTGGCGGGCGGCGTGCACAACTTCTGGTTCCGCAGCGAAGCGGCCGCGAACACGATCTACGTCGACAAGTCCAACCAGCCCGGGCCCTTTGATCCGGCTCCCACGGGTGCCATCGGCAACCCGCTGAATAATATCGCCGAGGCTTTGGACGCGGCCCAGCCGGGCGACATTGTCCGCATCGTTGGTAACGGCGGTGGAGACGGTTTGCTCGAGACCAGTGCAGACAACCTTTCCTATGACGTCGGTTTCAGTCGCGTGGGCAACAGCCCCCTGGCGGATGGCCACACCCTGGAGATTCCCGCAGGGGTTACCGTGATGGTCGACGAAGGGGCGGTGTTCAAACTGCGCCGCGCACGCATCGGTGTGGGCAGTTCTTCGCCCACCATCGATCGCAGTGGTGCTGCGCTGCAGGTGCTCGGTACTCCGCGCCTGCTGGATGCAGAGGGTGCTGTCGTCCGCGACGTGTCGACCGCGGTTGTCCCCGGTACGGTGTTCTTTACTTCGATACACGATACCGCGATCGGCGACGACGCCAATCCGGATATCCGGCCTCCCGCGCCTCAGGGAGGCGACTG
>CAZITS010000493.1:0-4893 GCA_964542185.1 uncultured Pirellulaceae bacterium | reverse complement strand
TTCAATCACGTTCGCCGTAGCCACATCCTTCTCCATGATTTGGCTGATACCGATCGAAGCGACCAGTCCACAACCCAACGCTATCAAGATCAAGATTAGTGACTTTGCACGCATACGTTGACACCCTCAAAAAAACGCAATCCAGCGAAGGCAAACAGTTGCTCAGCCTCCGCGCACCGCTACAGAAAATCCGCGGCAGACAAAAACAGAGCAAATCAGCGGTACCTCGCTCACCAGTCGAAACAGCGAGAAAGCAATATTGCCACACGCTGTCCAGCGATGCCCGTTTTCGCACCACCTTCCAGAACGTCTGACAAACAATCTTTACTGTGCGCCTTCTCGACGCATCACCGTGGTCGCAATGAGAGACTTTCCCCCAAGGTACATTGGCGCAGGCAACCAGCTAACTTGATCAAACTCAACTGCAACGCTAACCTCAACCGGTTCGCCATAACCCGCATCACCCGGATTATTTGGCGTAATCGTCACACCCGCAGGGTCGATGGTTACCGCAGCCTGCGTTGCGTGGTGAACAACCGTGTCGATGACACTGGTTGCCGTCGCGCCATCCAAAGACGCAATTCGGGCACCCTCACGAGAAGCATTCGTGAGCACCTGCTGGACCATGACCATGCGCCCAAATTCGATCATTCCGAATAGAAATAGCAGAAACAGAGGGGCGACGAGGGCAAACTCAACTGCCGCGACACCTCGGCTTTTGGTGCGAAGGTCACGTGTTCTGGGATTGAATGTTCTTGCCTGATCCATAGATTCACACTCCGTGTTACGGGGTCTCGTTAAACACAAAGCGAACACAATCGTTACTCTTTACTCAAACCTCACATCTTCACCATCACGTTAGATCAGCAAGCCAGTCCAGGCAAAGTAAAAGATCGAACCAATGGCAATCGGAATGCCGTAGGGTAACAGCAGCATGGAACTCTTTCGCTCAGCCGCCAATACCGACAAACGCTCTGGATTGCGGATGCGGTGAATTTCTCCCAGGATGCTGGCGAATTGACGGGAGTGCTTCTGCCAGGCCTTCCGGACCAACACCATGCCAATCGCCAGGATCCCACCAACCACTGCCGAAACCGCGAAGGCATAAAAAGTGTGTGTCGCGTGCACCCATGCACCTACACCAGCGAGCAGCTTGACATCACCTGCCCCCATCCCGCCAATCGCGTAAGCTGGCATCAACAGTGCCAACCCGCTGACGGTACCGATCAGGCTCCAGCCCAGTCCGGCCCAACCAAAGGCACACCAACTGAAGACCCAGCCCGTAAGAATCATGGGCAGTGTGATCCAGTTCGGCACACGCAGCTCAAACCCGTCAATGACTGCAGCCACGATGAGCACCACAGTCACCACCCAGATAGGCCAATGTGCGATTACCGTTACGGCAAATGATGTCAGCGAATCCATGACGTTTTTTTCCTTTGGCTGTTGTGTCGCAAGCCACCTGCAGATTCAAGGCCGCAATGCAACCAGGTACCCTGCAGAGAATACGACTGCAGCAATACACCCCCACATCCACTCCAAAGCAAGCGCCGTCACATCAAATGAAACAAGTGTCGCCACTTCCACACCCTTTGCTGCTACAGGCACCGGAGTATCACCTTGACATTTGCGCCTTGAATCCTGCCTGCAGAAACGGCAATGCCGACAGCCTGCAAACTCAGACCATCGGCATCGCGGCCAGATCTCAAACAAGAGCCGGCGACTCCTGCCCGGCACTATTGTCCACTGCCACCACTTGTGGCTGACAACTGGTTGGCCACATTCTGGAATGTATCATTGGCACTTTCGCCAACCGTCGTGATTGCCGCCAGACAGACAACAATGATCAACGCCAGCATAACAGCGTATTCCACTGCGGTCGGGCCATCTTCAGATACCACAAATCGTCGAATCTTGTCTGCAAAACGTTTCATAACAATCTCCCCTGTTCAGGTCTTCACAAAGCAGTTTGAACCACCCAACAAACCCGAGATAAAAAGCTGGTAAATGACGCTCACTGACCGTTAAATCGCAATGCCTCACGGCACCCTTTCAGCAGCTGTGATTCGCTCACAACCCGTGCCACAGCACTTCGTGAACCCATCACATTGGAAACCTATGTCACAATTAGCAGCTGTCAAATCAGCTGGTACAAAAAATGTTGATTTAGCGCCTGCGTTGCTGAAACCGCCCCACATATTCCCGGTCGTTACTCACAGACCCGCTCGATCTGCCTCCAATTCCTCTAGAACACCGGTTTTTCCGGACCCCTGATACCGCTACAACCAATTACACAACTGAAACAGTTCCAGGTACTACGTAAGATTCATTCAAGGCCTTACAAACAACGCACCACAAATCACTGTCACTACGTCGCACCCAATACAGCGTTGTTAGCAACTGCATCGCGCTTTAACAAAACCACGCTTTAACAAAGCAGTGCCGCAAGACGTACAACGAGCCCGCAATTTCGATCAACCAACGCATCGGAGGATCCTATATGTCTCGGTTTTCTGGAGTCTGGCCAGCGATGGTCACGCCGCTGGATGGAAAAGGCCACCCTAATGTGCTGGCCATCGAAGCGCTGGTTGACGTCTTTGTTGATCAGAAATTGGATGGCCTCTACGTAACTGGATCGACCGGCCAGTGGCCGATGCTCTCCATGGAGAATCGGCGTCAGGTGGTCGAACACGTCGTGCAAGCTGCGGCTGGACGCATTCCCGTAATGGTCCATGTGGGTAGCGCGGCGACGGACGACGCCGTCGGTCTGGCACGTCATGCAATGGACACTGGTGCCGATGCCGTTTCAAGTGTCGCGCCGATCTACTACGGCTGGACTGCTGACCATATCTTCGAACATTTCCGCCAAATTGGCATGGCTACTGAACTGCCACTGTTTGTTTATCATTTGAGCAGTGTCAATCAGTTGGCATTAGATGCCCGAGACTATGCCCGCCGTGTCTGCGAACTTCCTCACATTGCTGGTATGAAGATTACCGATCGCGACTTGTTTCAATTCGGTACCATTTACCACACTGCAGGTGACAAGTTACAGCTATTCAGCGGTGCCGACGAGTTACTGTGTCATGCAACGCTGAGTGGTAGTGCAGGTGCAATCGGTACCTTTTACAACGTCTGGGGACCCGCTTGCCGGCAGGCAAGGAACGCTGTGATCAATGGGAACTTCCAGGCCGGCCTCAAATTCATGCAGGTCTTTCAGTCCACGCTTGCCGAAATCCTGTCTACTGGATCACATTGGACGTTCCTGCAAACTGCACTTAAACACTTACACGGGGTGGACGTGGGGTTGCCACGCGCACCACTAGCAGTGGGGAATCGGGAATGGGATATCGAGGAAATCGATCGCTTGCTCGAAGAGGTCAATCGTGTCGCTCAGGCGATTTCCTGATTATTGGAGATGCCTCTGACTCGTCTTCCTGTGAAACGGCCAAGTGCTGGAGCAGCGACATTCACGACACGCAAATCTAATCTGCCCCAAGCCGATGCGTGGCAATTCGCTGCCGGTGCCGCGGCTGCTAGTATTTGGAAACACATCTCCATCTGGCTTCGCCGACCCTGAGTACCTGCCAGAAAAATTCAACCTCTTCATTTGCCGAGCCTGTGACATGTCAGATCCACAAACCGTGCGCTGGGGCGTTCTGGGAACCGCCAGAATTGCCACCAAAGTCAGCAGCGCTATTAACTCCACACCAGGAGCCGAGCTCCTGGCGATCGGCAGCCGTTCGCTAGATCGCGCCAACCAGTGGGCCCAACAGCATGGCGCCAGTCAAAGTTACGCCAGTTACCAGGAGGTACTGGAAAATGATCGTGTCGATGCTGTCTACATCCCTCTCCCTCCCTCGATGCATTACGAATGGACACTCAAAGCAGCTGAACACGGCAAACACATCCTCTGTGAAAAGCCGCTCGCGGTGAGTGCCAACCAGGCCGCAGAGATGGCCGCGGCGTGCCAGCAACATGATCGACAGTTGATGGACGCCGTCATGTGGGTCCATCACCCGCGGGCCACCGCGATGAAAGCAGCTTTGACCGATGGGACACTCGGCACCTTGAAACGCGTCACCTCGGCATTCAGTTTTCCTATGGAAAACTGGTTACAACGGCCAGAAAATCAGCTCCCGGGAACCTCGCAACAAATCACCACGCTCGAGGAAGCCATTCCCTACGAGCTGAGACTGCAGCGTGACCTGGGTGGTGGTGCACTTGGTGACCTGGGATGGTATTGCGTCCGTGCCAGTTTGTGGGCATTCGACGAATTACCACAGCGTGTCCTGGCCACAGCCCGTTTCTTTAATGATGTCGATTTCAACCTCAGTGGCCTGATGTGGTTTTCCCATGACCGCGTCGCGTCTTTCGATTGCGGTTACGATCAGGTCTGGAGAAAGTGGTTTGAGGTCACCGGCACGGACGGGTCGTTGGTCTGTGACGACTTCGTCAACCCACGCGACCCCCAAAAGCCCCGCTATTGGATCCACAACGCGGCGTTGGAATCGCAAGAGCACGTGACCGCAACACCCATCCAAGAGCAGTGCATGGTGGAGCATTTCTCTACGGCAATCGCCCAGGGGCAGAGAAATGCGCAATGGCCAACAATTGCGGTCAATACCCAGCGTGTCTGCTCGGCACTCGACGAATCAGCTCGCACCGAGCGTATTATCGAACTCCGTTGAGCGCGAAGTGGCCACATCGCCCCACCATGTCACAAGCCCATAGACAGATCCAAGCGGACTTCTCGGGGCATGCCAACTTCGCGATTCTCAACCAATTGGTGCGCCATCGCTCCATATCTAACAGATCCCACATTCAACGCGGACCAAGATGGGGAGCAGACTGCGGTACGCCGCCGGCAACCGGCACTTGCTGAGCAGCGTT
>CAZITS010000492.1:0-4894 GCA_964542185.1 uncultured Pirellulaceae bacterium | reverse complement strand
CTTGCCAGCAGGCACTGCTGGGAAAAATGACGACAGTTGGGATCATCCAGTCCGTATTGTCGTTGGGTTGACTTGGACTCGCCTCCCAAGTCCAGGGCTTCGGGAGCTGCGGATTGCATCCGGTAGGCGAGTTCGAAGCTCTCGATCCGTGTCAGAAGATCGTGTTGCGCAGCTCGTTGTGTTTGGTGTTGTTGATTCAGGTATGCCAAGAGGTCGAGCTGGGCGCGCTGTCGCGGAGGAGTCAGTTCAACTGGTGGACGGAGGTTTTCAATCGGTTCACCCTGTGGTTTCAGCCAGCTTCCCTGGTAGATACTGGGCAGAAAACCTGCTCCCCAGTTTTGCGAGTAGCCTTTGGGTAATCCACGCCCCTTGGGATCGGACATGACGACAAAGGCCGGGAGATCCCGGCTCTCGCTTCCCAGACCATAAGTGGACCATGCGCCAACACAGGGAAAGCCCATTTGCGTGAATCCGGTGTTCATCATGAACAAGGCGGGACTATGGTTGTTTGACTGGGTGTAACCAGAGTGTACGAATGCCATTTCGTCCACGTGGTGTGCTAGATGTGGAAACAGGTCAGAGACCCATTTCCCTGATTGCCCATGTTGACGAAACCGGAAAGGTGAGGGCATCAATCCGCCTACCGCATTGGCAAAAAATCCTGTAAAGCGGTCAAATCCAGCTACCGACTGACCAGACTTTTGAGCCAATACCGGCTTGTAATCCCAGGTGTCAACATGGCTCGGGCCGCCGTTGATGAATAGCCAGATCACCGATTTTGCTGCCGGTCGCGTATGTGATGCTTTGGGTGCCAGCGGGTTTGCCGTGCGGTCCAACGTTGCCGGATCCTGCGCCAGTAGCCCTTCTTCATGCAGTAACGAGAGGAGGCCCATCGTGCCGACACCACACCCGGCACGTTGCAGCAGATGGCGCCGCGACAACAGCGGCCGAGGATCAGATTTCTCGATAGCGGACATGCAGTGTTTTCCTTGCGTCGCGTGAGTGGGTGAGCGAGCACGCTGCGTGAGAGGAGGGAGACCACAGAGTTCGGGGGCGCTTGCCTGCGGTCAGCGGACGAGTATACACCGTTTGAGATCCCAGCACATGGCGCGCGGTTTTAGTGTCTCTGTCGATATCTTGCGCGGGGAGGATGCCCCTGGCTCGGAGCAGACCCTTGTATCTCGTGGGTGTCAATTCAGATAAGTTCTGGAGATGGTACGACCTGTAGCCTTCCCTTTTATTTTGTATGAGGATCAGTTTGAACAAGATGAACAACGTCATTTCCCTGGTATTGGGAGGGGGTCGTGGTACCCGGTTGTATCCCTTGACGCAGTTTCGGGCGAAGCCGGCAGTGCCGCTCGCGGGAAAATACCGGCTGATCGATATTCCGTTGTCGAATTGCATTCACAGTGGCTTGAACCGGATTTACGTGTTGACGCAATTTCTTTCCGTCAGTCTTCATCGTCACATTCGGCAGACTTACCGGTTTGACGCTTTCAGCGGTGGGTTTGTGGAATTGCTGGCAGCGCAGCAGACGATGGAATCCGGAGTCGATTGGTACCAGGGGACTGCGGATGCAGTACGCAAGAACCGCCGCTATCTAGACCAACCGGATGTCGATCTGGTGCTGATTCTATCTGGCGACCAGTTGTACCGGATGGATTTCAGGGAGATGGTGCGTACGCACAACGAGTCAGGTGCCGAAGTGACGATTGCGGCGTTACCCGTGAGACGCGAAGCGGCACGCGGACTAGGTGTAATGCGGATGGATGAAAATGGACGTGTGGTTGGATTTCTGGAAAAGCCGCAGACTGATGCGGAGATCGACCTGGTACGTACGGCTCCCCAGTCGATTGCGGAGCGTGGTGTCGAACCAGGGAATCGCGATTGCCTGGCGAGTATGGGGATCTACTTGTTTCGTCGTGAATTTCTTCTCGATGTGCTCGACAAGACCGATTACCAGGATTTTGGAAAAGAAGTGTTTCCCGCGGCGGTCCGTGCACGCCATGTGCAGGCGCACTTGTTTGATGACTACTGGGAGGATATCGGCACAATTCGTGCATTCTACGATGCCAATCTGAACATGGTTCAAGAGAATCCCCCATTTGAAATGGGGTGGGCTGAATCACCCGTATACTCGCGCCCCAGATTCCTTCCTCCGACACGGATTGGGGATGCTCACATCCGCCGGAGCTTGATTGCGGATGGGTGTCGGATCGGCGATGGAGTGACCATTGAAAACAGTATTATCGGATTGCGTTGCCAGATCGATGAAGGTGCTGTCGTACGAAACTCCATCGTGATGGGGTCTGACGATTACTCAACGGATTTGCCAGATCGTGCTGGGGCGATCGGCATTGGATCGGGAGCCGTAATTGAAGGGGCAATTCTGGACAAGAACTGTCAGGTCGGCACCCAGGCGCGCATCGTCAATGACACCGGCGTCGAACATCATGATGGCGACGACTGCTTGATTCGAGAGAGCATTCCGATTGTGCTCAAAGATGCAGTGATTCCCGGCGGATGGAAACTGGCCTAAGGCTTGTGCCATGGGAATGCAGCGACTTCGCCCGACCGAGAAGCGGTCTCATTCGTCCAGTTGTTCGTAGAGCGGTAGATGGCGGTAGTAGACTTCCAGCATCAACAGCTTGATGGCCGTTGCATAAATACGTCCTCCACTGGCTTCCCAATTGTCACGCGGATTCCAGGTGCCAGACAACGGGCCCTCGCTGATTTGAGTTTTTGTCAAATGGTCACGCAGTCGGCCGTTCCAGGCTTCCCAATAGCGTCCTTGCATGTGATACATCACTTGAGTGCCGTAGTACCAATAATAGGATGTCCGGCGCTGGTCCGTGTCGGGAAGATTCAGTAGCAAGTAGTCCGCCCCCGATCGCATACGTAGTTGATTACGTGCGACTCCCATGAATTGGAGACAGAGTAGACCTTCGGCCGTCATGGCGGGAGTTGCGGAACCATTTTGATAACCAAAGTGCCCACCGTTGGGCTTGTTACCTTCTACGGACGACAGCCATTTGGCGACCAGGTCGAGGGTCGCTTGCGGAATAGTGAGCCCAGCCATTTCACCACTTTTGAGGGCCATCATGGCCCAGCCGACGACTGAGGTATCGCCTGCCTGGTTGGGACTATAACGCCATCCGCCTGTCGGGCCGTGCTGCGCTTTGATGAGGAACTGCAGCGATTTTTCAGCCAGTGGCTTGAGTGCGGGATCTTGTGTCATACCGAAGGTCTCACACACCGCGATGGAGGCAATCGAATGGCTGTAGATATGTGACGCATCTCCCGCGGAGAAAAGATCACCGTTTGGTTTTTGTTGTTTCTGTAGCCACCCGATCGCTTGGGCAATGTTTTGTTGATACTCGCCCGCTTGATGGGTGTTGCCCGCGGCCAAGAAAGGCAGCAGCGCTAAACCGGTGGCTGCCGTGTTTGAGCGGACCTTACCCGCGCCGCCGCAATTGGGATGTTTGCCCTGGCAATTTACGTGAAAGGTGTTCAGGCTCCAGCTGCCGTCTTTGTTTTGGTGCGCTGCCAGCCAGGCAAGACCCTGGTTGACGGCGACCTCGGATTCATCGGTCCCGCCAAATAGCTTGATATGCTGGCGCCGGATATCCGCCTGTCGGAGTGTAAACATTTCTTGCAAACCGACACTGTCCGCGGCATAGACGACTTGTGTTGCTTTGGCGTGGCGGCGTTCCAACTGACTGACAATCGGACCGAACGTGGGAGGCAGTTCTCTGCGCACATCGCTATTCTGACCAGTCGAGATCCGCTGGTTGCGGCGACTGGGACCTCCCATAATACGCGGCGTGACGACTTCGATGCGCGGCGGCACGACGGCGCTACGATTCAATTCCACTTTTACGGCCGTTGCGTTTTGTGCCGTGGGTGCCGCGACGGGATCAGGAAGATCGGCAGCGAGTGCGGCTTCTTCCAGATCCGGAATTGTCGGTGCGACCGCGCCTGCGCGACGCAGACGGATTGATCGTGTTTGGGGTCGGGCACCCGCCGTTGAGACGGCGGCAGCCGCGGTGTCGGGTCGCATCGCGCGGACCGGTAGTTCGGCAGCGGACTGGACGGCGGGTGCTGTAGCCGGTTTGGGCGCTGTCCGGGTGAGTGTATCGATTGGTTTAGTTGGCTGGGGTTGCGCGTTGCGGTCATCGATCGGGACGACTGGCGCGCTGGTGTCCTCGACGAGTTCAATCAATTGCCGAGCCAGTTCTGACCGATCACGGTTCGCGGGCGGTACTTGTTCGACGTCGACAATCGTCGGCGCGTCCGGTAATTCCGCCGCGGGTGTGTCAAGAGTGCGCATCGGTGTCAGTTCGGCGACCTCGGTGGGCTGGTCCGGGAGTATCCGGGAAGGGGGGGGCCTCCGCGGTAGATCAGCAGGGGTGGGCTGGTCCGGCGCGATTGCAGGCGTTTCGGTGGGCTCGACCAGTTCCATATCGTCTGGCACTTCGACCGTTGCTTTTGCAGGCGCCGTTGCGCGCGCCGGAGAGCGCGCCGGTTCGGGTGTATCAACCGGTTGTGGAGGTGGGCTGTAGAGGACCCGGTCAGTTGGTAGGCGTTGTGCCATCTCGATGGAAATAGTCGGCTCAAGATTGTCAGTCGGTTGCGGCATGTTGAGTGGCGTTGATTCGCTGCGTGTCACCTCGATTGTTTTTTGTTCCGCTTTGAGATCGTGTAGTTTTTCCCACGCCTGCTGGCCATCTTCATGCGATTGGTGTTGATTGTCGGCGAATGGTTGTTCTGCGGCTTCCGATTCCTGCAGATTGCTGACAATCAGGGTGACGACTGTCGGGAGAGACCAGAACGCCAGAACGAACAACGCGACCGCATGGAAGATGAGGCTGGCTCCAAAGAACCGCATCGAGGT
>CAZITS010000491.1:0-4910 GCA_964542185.1 uncultured Pirellulaceae bacterium | reverse complement strand
GTCAGGACGGCGTCTACCAGTATCGCCGTTGCACCTTTGCCGAACTCCAGGAAGACAGCGACCGCCTTGCGGCAGGCCTCCTCAAACTGGGGCTGCAACCAGGTGCCCGGATGGCGTTAATGGTGCGACCAGGTATCGATTTTGTTTCCCTGGTCTTCGCCATGCTGAAGGCACGCATCGTGATGGTGTTAATTGATCCGGGATTAGGTCGCCACAACTTGATCGCCTGTCTCCAGGCAGTCAATCCGGATGGTTTCGTGGCCATTCCTCTCGCCCAGGCAATTCGCACGCTGCTGCGACGACGCTTCCCCCGAGCACGCACCAATGTCACTGTCGGTAGACGATGGTTCTGGGGCGGTACAACCATTTCCCGTCTGCGTTCCCAGCCAGCAGACGGCTTTCATGTAGCAGAGACGCAATCTTCTGACCCGGCGGCCATTATCTTTACCAGTGGGAGCACCGGGCCACCTAAAGGTGTGCTGTACGAGCACGGAACATTTGTGGCTCAAGTCGAACATTTACAGCAACACTACGGAATCCAACCCGGTGACATTGACCTGCCTGGATTCCCATTATTCGCGCTCTTCAACAGCGCCATGGGAGTTTCAACAATTCTCCCGGAAATGGACTTCACGCAGCCCGCTAATGTCGATCCCCAGAATATTATCGACCCGGTTGTGCAATGGAATGTGACCCAGTCTTTTGGCTCACCCACCCTCTGGAACACCGTGGGACGCTACTGTGAATCCGCCCAAGTAAAGCTGCCGACGCTCAAGCGTATTTTTTCTGCTGGCGCCCCGGTCCCGCCGCATGTATTGGCCCGCATGAAGCAGGTCATCGCCGTCGATGGAGACATCTATACACCGTACGGAGCCACCGAAGCATTACCGGTAGCCTCGATCAGCGCCTCAGAAGTTCTCTCCGAAACCGAGGCACTCAGTCGCCAAGGTGCTGGCACGTGCGTGGGTACACGATTTTCTGGAATGCAATGGCGCGTGATTGAAATTGACGATCGCCCACTGGCAACACTGGACGAGACGATCGAGGTGGCGCCCGGGCAGATCGGCGAGCTGATTGTGCAAGGCGCCGTCGTAACACCACGTTATGTCACTCGCACCGACGCAAACGCCGACCACAAGATCACCGATGGAGACCGTTTCTGGCATCGCATGGGCGACGTCGGCTATCTCGACCCACAAGACCGTTTCTGGTTCTGCGGGCGCAAGGGTCACCGTGTAATCACTCGAAAAGGTACCCTGTTTACCGTCCCGTGCGAAGCCATTATCAACAATCACCCCGCGGTCTACCGTTCTGCGCTGGTTGGTATCGGAGAGGCAGGCAACCAACGGCCTGTGATTGTGGTGGAAACCTGGCCTGAACACCGCCCTGGTACGACTGACCAGGAAGATGCGTTGCTCGCTGAGCTGCGCCAACAAGCAGCTGCAGACACGCTGACGCAGGATATCGTCGATATCCTGCTCCACCCATCACTGCCTGTGGATATACGCCACAATGCGAAAATCTTTCGAGAAAAATTGGCGCCCTGGGCGGCCCAGCAGCTTGCCAATACAGGTTCAACTGGATGAATATCGAAAGCATGTGGTACAGTGATTAAGGGCTCGTTGCGACGTGGGCATGCCGCGTTGACAACAGCCCTCTCCACAGCCACCCTCTGGATGCTCCATCCGCACAGGTGAATCCATGTCGGAACAATGGTATCTGCGACACCAGGGAAACGAGCTCGGCCCCCTCGCCGAAGAACAACTCCTGCAGATGGCGACCGACGGCGAGGTTGCACCCTCCGCGGAAATCCGCAAAGAAGGCACGACGCGATGGGTGACTGCCATCCGCGTCAAAGGGCTGTTCTCCGAATCCACCGACGCCCCGCCCGTTGCTGGACCACCGGCTGCTCCTCCCCCGCTCCCACCGAACAACACGACAGCAACTGACAATACGGAAACAACCATTCCAGAGGACCAGGGCAACTCCCTGTGGGATAACCTCGACCTGGACGAGCTGAATCAAATCCCCACTACCGTGTCAAAGCCGGTCACCAGCGCGGCGCAACCGGCGGAGTCCCGCAAACCAGCTGCTGCCGGCAACCGTAAACGATGGCTGGTAATCAGCGGTGCCGGGCTGTCTGTCGTGCTAATCGTGGTAGCCATCGTAGTGATCGCTGGTTCCGGTGGCACTGCTGTAAGCCAGCCTGCCCCGGACGGCGAGGAATCCTCAGTGGGACCTCCAGCCCAGTCTACGACAGGCGTCTTCCCGACATTACCTGCAGGAAACCAGAACACGAGCCCACGCCAACCCGCGCTGGCGGACTGGCGCGAGCTCCGCGCTGGCAGCGGCACACGACTCGGCAACCTCAGTGTTGTGGTCGATCATCTCTGGGTGCAACCTGACTTGGCTCCAGCGGTTGCTGACCAGCCAGACAAGCCAGAGACAAACACCAAAGCGGCGCCAGAATCGGGCACTTCCGAGAACCCGGCTGAGCATTTCCTTTTCATTAAATTTTCTTTCCGCACCGGCGATACTGGTTTTCAATATTCAAGCTGGAACGGAACGGGCTCTTTGGGCGCTCGTGTGAGCGCCAATTTGACCGACGCCGAGGAAACCCCGCTGCCGCTGGTTTCTCTGGACAAAACGCCAGCCGAGTCGCGGAAAACATCTGTTGATATCGACGCCCGCTCTACCGTCAGCGATGTACTGGTATTCACGATTCCAGTAACGGTAAGCGGAGACATTCGACTGCAACTTCCCCAGGAAGCGCTCGGGCTGAGCGGCCCGCCACTGCGATTCCGCATCTCTCCCGAAGTACTCGCCAGCAGCCAGCCGCCGCAGACTGCACCGTCCAATACCTTGGCTGGTAACACAGGTTCAGAATCAGGCGGCGCTACGACCTTACCCGGTGCAAACGGCCAACAACCGGGTAGCGCAACGGACCTGCTACGCAACATTAACCGCCCTGCTACAGCCACAGATGACCCGCTCCAGCAAGAGCGGACTCGCCCAACCACATCTCCAAGCCCATCCCCCAAACCCGCGTCTGCCGACAAGGACGGCAAGAAAGCGGCAGCGGGCAAGACCGGCAAGAAAGCGGCAGCGGGCAAGGCCAAACAGAAAAATCCTGCCGCCAAACCAAAGTCCAAACGCAAATCCAAGTCACCCCGCAAACCGCGGATCGAAAACAAATTCAACCCGTTCTGAAGCAAACCAGTCAGGCACGGACTGGATTCCAGCGTGAGCCGTATGCCTTGGGAAGCAGCCACACTGCCTCTGCGGATCGCGCAAGATGCGACGTACTTGGCCCACCCAGACCTGCGCACGATGCCGGGCTGGCCACAGTGAGCATTTGCCTGGCCGGAACTATCGACCGCACTGCAATCAGGGATCCTGGCGATCGTCCGCGCCGGACTGGTTTGCTTTCGCCCTGTTATCGCTGATCGAAGCAGAAGACCTCGACAACCGTCCCCTCTGGATAGCCTTCGCTATCTGCTGGAATGACCACGAAGCCGTCGGCTCGTGTCGTCGTACTCAATAGCGATGCACCGCTGATCGCCAGCGGCTCGATGGCATCATCGTTCATGCGCACCCGCGCGTAATCAACGCGTCCCACCGTCGAAACCAGCTTGCGACATAAAGGGAGGTGAACTGTCAAATAGGGCCACTCTGTCGGGTTTCCACTCAATCGACGAATGGCGCGCCCGGCGAAAAAGTCATACGCGGAAAGGCAGGCCACGGGATTTCCAGGCAACAAGAATACCACTCGCCTGCCCAGACGCCCCATGCCCGCTGGACTGCTGGGCCGCATCGCAACCCCATGGATCGGTAACTCGCCGTGCGTTGCCAATAACACCGGCGCATGATCTTCCTGACCGACACTGGAACCACCCGAAACCAACACCACATCCACATCACTCTGCATCGCCTTGAGGATCGATTCAGGATCGTCGGGAACGATTCCCGGATGCTCCGGCACACCTCCATCCCGTGTCACCAGACTGGTCAACATGGGACCATTGGAATCCGATATCCGATGCTCTGACGGTAATGACCCCGCCGGCAAGAGCTCATTGCCAGTCACGATGATTCTCACTCGCGGTGCCCGAATCACCTCTACTTCTGCGTGTCCAATCGAGGACAGCACCCCTACATCCTGTGGTCGCAAACGGCGTCCACGTGGCAACACCTGGTCTCCGCAACGAATATCTTCCCCCTTCACGCCCACGTGCTTTTGTCGCACGACCGCGTCCTGGGCAAGTATCCGATCCCCGTCCACTTCGACTCGTTCGACCGGTAACACCGCATCCGCACCACGTGGCAAGGGAGCGCCGGTCATGATCCGCACCGCCTGACCGCTGGCCACCTCCTGCGAAAACGCCACTCCCGGAAGAGCTTGCCCCACAACGCGCAGTGGCAGCCGGTTGTACGGAGTCGCACCGGACGTGTCTTCAGCACGGACCGCGTAACCATCCATCATGGATCGGTCGAAACCTGGAACATCTACGGCGCTGACCACGTCGTGTGCCAACACACGCTGCCAGGCCGCGTGAATCGAAACACGCTGTGCCTCCAGTGGGCGCGCGTGTTCGTCTATCCAGCAGAGCGATTGCTCGACTGTGGTACGACTGGCAAAACCGCGCATCCGCACATCATGGTTGGTTTGGGAAGCGTTCGATTCGTGTTCCCTGGTCGACATAGGCAATCGTTTACAAGCTCACTTCAAGCGGTCGTCGTGTGGGTTGCAGACCGCGACCACTGGAAACACGTGGTTTCCTGTTCGCAGCCCACAACGTTTGTTGGGCTTCACCATCCTGGCGCCTCAGCGGCTTTCACGCGAAACCATCGGCGAAAGTCCGGAAATGTATTTTCTCCAGCTGTCGAGTGCTTCCTGACTGAGACTGTTT
>CAZITS010000490.1:0-4916 GCA_964542185.1 uncultured Pirellulaceae bacterium | reverse complement strand
GCAAGCGAGGATGGAGAGCTGGACCGTGACGAGCGGGGGAAACTGGCCGAGGGCGTGTCACAGCGTTTCGGTCGCGGTGGTTTTGGCGGTCGGGAACGCGGTGGCTTTGGCGGTCGGGAGCGCGGCGGTTTTGGCGGTCGGGGTCGCGGTGGTTTTGGCGGTCGTGAGAGTCGAGGACGAGGTGAAGCTCGTCCTCGCCGGCCCGCACCAGACCGCGGCACGCCGGCTCCGAATGAAGACGAGAACGAGAAACGCGACGCTGAGGAAAAAGCTGCTGAGGAAAAAGCTGCTGAGGAAAAGGCTGCTGAGGAAAAGGCCGCGGAGGAAAAGGACTGCCAGCAAACGTAATTGCAAAACGCCGCCGTTCCCCAGGACAGCTCGCGCGGCCGCGATAGCGGGCTCTACGTCACTGGACTGGGCATCCGGCAATGCCTTTCAATAGCGCTGTGTCTAACCGCAGATGCCCTGCCAAAACCACCAACTCGGCGTCCTGATCGGCGCCGGTGTTTTGCTGAGCTACGCGTTTGGCGCGGAGGCAAAACGGTTTCTTCTCGCCCGCCTGCGCCCCCCGCAACACTTCCCTGGGCCGGACAATTGACGTCTGCAAGTAACTACCCTAGGATCGACGGTCGGCGGCAAGCAGAGAACGTGCCGGGTTGCCAGAAAACCGGCCGTGAAACCTGCCGACATTTCAAATCCACTGACACAATCTGGAAGCGAGCGGTTTTCGCGCCTGCCCATCCCACAACCGAGGATCTTTCGATGCGAACTAACCTGAAACGTCTGGGAACCCGTTTTCTCGTATTGACCCTCGGACTGCTCCTGAGCGCAGCGACGGCCCAGGAAAAGAAGGCCCCGGAAGCCAAAGCCCCCAAGCAAGGGATTTTTGCCGAATTTGATACCAGCCAAGGCAAAATTATCGTCCAGCTTGAGTATGAAAAAACACCGATCACGGTCGCCAATTTCATCGGTCTGGCCGAAGGCACAAGAAACTCGAACAAACAAGGAAAACCGTTTTACGACGGCCTCGTTTTTCACCGCGTAATCGCTGACTTCATGATCCAGGGTGGTTGCCCTCTAGGAACAGGAACCGGAGACCCTGGCTACAAATTCATTGATGAATTTGATTCTTCTCTGCGTCACAGCGGACCAGGCATCCTCTCGATGGCGAATTCAGGGCCCAACAGCAATGGCAGTCAGTTCTTCATTACCCACAAGGCGACGCCCTGGCTAAACGACAAACACAGCGTATTTGGTCACGTGACAGAGGGACAAGATGTCGTCAACAAGATCCAAAAAGGCGACAAGCTCAAGACGGTCAAGATCATGCGGGTCGGTGACAAAGCAAAGAAGTTCAAGTCGGACCAGGCAGCGTTTGAGATGCTGGTCAAAACCAAAGCCCAACGCGACATCGCAAAACGCGAAAAGCAACTGGCAGCTTTCCTGGCCACGTTGACCAAGAAGTACCCCGGCAAAAAACTCGAGACCAGCAAGCGGGGAGTGAAGTACCTGGTACTCAAGCCTGGCAGTGGAGAAAAGGTTGGCAAGAACAAACTTATCCAAGCACATTACACCGGCACGTTTCCCGGTGGAAAGAAGTTCGATAGTTCTCGCGATCGCGGCAAACCGTTGGAATTCACCGTGGGCGTAGGAAGAGTGATTCCTGGCTGGGACGAAGCACTTTCTGATATGAAAGTTGGGGAACAGCGGATCCTCGTCATCCCACCGGAACTGGCCTACGGCAAACGCGGTGCGGGAAACGTGATCCCTCCGAACGCCACACTCGTATTCGACGTGGAACTCGTAACGATAGTCAAGTAAGCCAACCGGCGTTACCTTACGTGATCGTTTTCAGCGGTGAGTGAAGCGCTCGCTCGTTTCAACGCTTGACGTCCGGAGTCCGCTCTCTCTGGGAGCGGAGTGCTTCAATCCGACCTTCCTGCAGGATCGGCAAATACCGATTGGGAATGGCCAGAATAAAGCAGGCAACCGCTGTACCATACAGTTGCCCCGGCTTGCCGCCGACGCGTCCTCCTCCACGGGCACCGACATCGCGCCAACTTCCATGGCGTGCTGGATCCTGAGCACTCAGGATCTGAGTCGCAACGAGGTGGTCGCGGAGTTGCGGGTAGTTTCGCTTCCACACGTCACCACTCACCTGGTAGAGCGCCTGCCCCACGTAGTACAGGGTATACGCATCAAACGGCATTTTCCCGTCACGGCGTGAGGACGGGGCAACACGACCTATTGCCTCTTCCAGCACGCGCGTATTCTTGATAATGCGCCAGTCATCGTATTGGCCGAACTCCTGGAGGCAAACGACCCCCGCAGCCGCCATTGCAGTGGTACCACCACCTCCCCCTTTACCATAAGCAAATTGCCCGGGGCCCTCGCGCTGCTCTGCCTCCGGCGCCCCACGTTTCCCGTTCTTGGGAGCGTAATGCTCACGAACACTACGCAAGGCCAGGGAAACCACCTCAGGGGGCACACGTAACCCACTATCCATTGCACTGCGCAACGCTTTAGCCTGCATGACAACCAAACTCAAATCATGCCCACTCGTTTTGCGCCGAGCGTGATAATCCCAGCCACCGTCATCGCATTGCGTATTGACAATCAATTTCAAAGCCCGATCAAGAACTCGAGTCAGCTTCTGATCCTGGCTCGTATTCGTGCCGTGCGCTTGCCCAAGTACAAACGTCGCCAGCCCGTGGTTGTACATATCGCGCTGTGAATTCGAGATATTCAACAGTCCCGAGGGACGCGCGTTGTCAACAAGATAGTCAATCGCTTTCTGCAGCACCGGACCGTATTTTCCACGACCTGGCGCATGCCCATCAGCCAAGAATGCCAGGACCCCCATACTCACGAGCCCAAGATCATTGGATCCCCAATTACCTTCTGCTCCCTGGTTAACCGACAGCCAACTCAAACCTGACTGCAATGCTTTTTCGCTTTCAGTCGTAATCTCCCAATTCTCGATTTGAGCAAGAGCAGGGTGTGCCAGTACGGTTACCATGAACCCGAACAACACACCGTAAAGCCAACCGTAATCCGTACTCACCAATGGCAAGCCACCTTGCTCAGTTTTCATGCAAATTACTCGCTTGTGGTTGCGGTGGCCTCTCAACAACCCTCCGCCTCAACTCTACCAGATCTCGGAACGGATCGTTGGGACCCCGACCAACAAAAGCCCACCATGCCTTCCCTGTGGTCCACAGCGGGCCCATCCTGGGATCAGGATCCGCCAGCTCAGGCAACAGCCAGGTTTTGAGCGGACGCCCAGTCAACGCATCGAAACGGGACAACTTCGGTTGAAACCAGTTGGGTGGATCATCTGCCTCGTGGAGCGAGGCAACGAGCAAATGGGCATCTTTCAGGCATGCTGCGGATAACCACGGTCCCGCCCGACGATGCCACTGCAAGGAACCGTCTCGTATCGACCGCGCTCCGATTCCCGTCTGTGTCTGGTAAATCACAGATTCGTTGACGTTGCCGATCCACCGTGACAGGCCCGGCTCAAACCAGTGCCAGTGCAGCCGACCGCTAACAAGATCTACGCATTCCAACTCGGCAGCGCCAGGCTGCGTCAGCAGCATCCGGTCTCCAACCGGCAACGGGGGCTGCAAGTACTGTGTTACCCAGCCGCGCGCCAAGCGAACAGGCACCAGCACATGGCGCCGCAACCAGCTCAACGCACCGGTAGAATCCAACCGAAATGTGACTCCAGCCACACTCGCCGCAATCCCATCTGGCAAATCAACCATTGCGCAATATCTTACGTCCTTCCATAAATCACGAACGCGAATCAAATCGTTCTGCCGAATTACACCGCCGGTACCAGGATCCAAGACAAGCAACCGCAAGTCCATCTGGTGCGGCCCGGCGGGGCGCGTCTGCAAAACCCACAATTCCCTTGATTTCAACAGCGGATCTGAAACAAACCACACATCGCCTGGCAATTCCCGTGTCCAGATCAGACTTCCGTCCGACTTGTCGAGACAAACCAAAACAGGGGAAGGACGATACAACAGCCGCGCAAACAGCCGCTGTTCCGTCAAGCAAGGACGCATCGGAGTCAATGACCAGTCTCGCGAACGAAAAGGCCTCTTGTCTGCCAGTGGTTCGTTCTGCCACATGCGCTGCCCCGATCTCAAGTTATACGCAGCTACATGAAAACGATTGCTCACATAGAGCATCTGATCCTCGACAACGGTCGCCAATTGGCGATCCGCCCAGGGGACACCTGAACGAGTGACATCTGGGGTCACTTGTTGCTGTGGAGAATCCCCGGCAGGACCTTCAAGCCGACCCCGCGACACGGCTTCCAATGATGTCGGAAGGGATGTCGGATCGACTTCCTTTGAAGCCTCTTGTGAGTGCCGCGGCACACGGCCCGCAAGTTCCTTGACTAGTTCCTCAAACTCGACTGGATCGATGCTCATCTGCCCGATTTGAACTGGTGCCGTCAATGGCTTTCCGGCCGTGACCCCTCTCAGCGACTGAGCCAACCGCAAACATGCTTCCAGACGCGGCCGAACGGATTCATCGGCGTCGCCAAGAGCCTGTCGATAGGATGTTTCCGCAGCCACAAACCGCCCGCTAACCAACGCGCGATCCCCCAGCCAACGGTACCCGGATACCGCTCCTGTGGTGCCTGGAAACTGCTCGGAAACGCGACGTACCATCGTTTGCTGGTTGGCGTTCATTGCCTCTTCAAGCCGCAAGCGAATCAGGTCTCCATGTCGCTCATTCAATGTCCGTGGCAAACCTGGAACTTGCCGACACAACAGACGCAGCGACAACGGCAACGAAACCCATAAGTTCCGGTCCACTGGATCTGGTGCCAAACCGTTGAGTTTCTGAAAATCAAGATTCGCCAGCCATGTAGACGCATCTGCCAGTGCACCATCCGT
>CAZITS010000489.1:0-4920 GCA_964542185.1 uncultured Pirellulaceae bacterium | reverse complement strand
GAAACAGCGGGTCGACCTGCAACGGTACATCACGGCGTGCCTGCTCACACAATTCCAGCAACAACTGCGTGCCAAAGGTCTGCGCCGCATCCCAGCGATTGAACGCATCACTATCATGACTCATCAAGAATGCCAGCTCTTCACGCTCGCGTTTCAGATGCAGACGTACCGGGCTGGAAAACTCTCGCAGGACCGATGGAACGGGCCGCTCCGGAAAACCTTTGAACGTGTACGTCTCAGATTGTCCTTGCAACTCCAGTAAATGCGTGACTCGCGGCTGCCCAGGCTGTTCAGAGCACTCCGCTTCCAGCGCCCTGCCATCCGACCCCAGCCAACCAATCTTCACCGGCAAGTGCAATGGCTGTCGATTCTGGGTTCCCGGAAGGTCATAGGCGTGTTTCGGGTAGCCCTGTGAAAACTGGAGCTCGTAGACCCCCTCGTCAGGCTTCCAGGTACCGGCAACATGCAACTCAGGAGTACCCGCCTGCGCATACCAAAGACCGAATTGATCCAGATCCACACCGTTCGCATCCGCCATACTTGCGCGAAAATCATCGCAGGTCACAGCCTGGCCATCGTGCCTCTGGAAATAAAGGTCCATTCCCTTGCGAAATCCATCTGCCCCTACCAACGTGTGGTACATCCGGATGATCTCAGCCCCTTTCTCATACACCGTGACGGTGTAGAAATTGTCCATGGAAATGTAGGACTCGGGACGAATCGGGTGGGCCATCGGCCCGCTGTCTTCCGGAAATTGCCGCGTTCGCAGTTGTTTGACGTCTTCAATCCGTTTCACCGCGGCGGAGGTCTGGTCTGCCGTAAACTGCTGGTCACGAAAAACAGTTAACCCTTCTTTCAAAGTCAACTGAAACCAATCGCGACAGGTCACCCGATTACCCGTCCAATTGTGGAAGTACTCGTGGGCAATGATTGCTTCGATCAACTCATAGTCCGCATCGGTCGCTGTATCGGGGCGCGCCAGCACATATTTCGAATTGAAAACATTCAGACCTTTGTTTTCCATGGCGCCCATGTTGAAGTCATTCACTGCAACAATCATGTAAATGTCCAGATCGTATTCCAGCCCAAAGACCTGTTCATCCCACTCCATCGCCTTGCTTAGCGACTGCAACGCATGCTCACAGCGGTCAATATTTTCAGGCTGCACCCAAATCTCCAGCTGGACCTGGCGGCCACTCTGTGTCGAAAAGAGGCCGCGATGACAACGCAAATCACCAGCAACCAAAGCAAATAAATAAGACGGCTTGGGGTGAGGATCTTCCCAGCTGACCTGGTGTCTCCCATCCTCTAATTCACGTGACGCCACGCGGTTCCCGTTTGACAACAAGACCGGGTACTGGTTTTGATCCGCTGAAATCGTGACCCGGTAGGTCGCCATGACGTCCGGACGATCAAGGAAGTAGGTGATACGCCGGAAGCCCATCGCCTCACATTGCGTACAGAAGTTGCCGCTGGACCGGTAGAGACCACTCAGAGACGTGTTCTCGTCGGGATTAATCTCAACCAGGATTTCCAGAGTAAAACGCTCTGGAACTTGCTCCAGCGTCAAGAGGTTGTCAGCAAGCTGATACTCTTGCGCATTGAGCTCCCGACCCTCCAGCCAGACTCCGAGGAGCTGAAGATCTTCTCCATTGAGTACTAATGGACCCTGCGGAACCTGCTTATTGTGGAAAAATTTGATCCTGCTACGAACGCGAGTTTGCTGTTCCTGCAGATCGAAATCGAGTTCCACCGACTCGATCCAATACGTGGGTTGGGCGTACTGGTTGCGTTGAACGACCGTGGGCTGATTGACGGACATCTTGAGTCTGATCCGTGGGTGTAAGTCAACGTGTCAATAAAAAACCAAATAGCAGTACGCTCATCAGCGACCGCTATACGAGCAAGCCCGCGCCGATCGCAGAGCACTGATCAAATCGAAGTCTGGCAGGTCACCAGGCATTGCCACAGGCGTTCTACCACGCCAATCGGACCCACCATGCACAAAGACGCTCCACCGGAAAAAGGACAATCAATCACTTTCCATGGTGGTGCGATTCGAACAGCGAGTGCTTTGCATTACCACGAGAAACAACGTAGGCGATGAGATCCAGAATTTCTTCACGTGACAGCCGGTTCAGCAAGCCCTTCGGCATTATGGAAACCGGGGACTTCTGACGTGACTCAATCTCAGCGGTCAATAACCGTGTCGGTTTCCCTTTGGCGAGCGGGTCGATCACGATTTCCACCGCCTCCGGCTTTTCGCCCACAACCATCCCCGTGATAAGTTTTCCAGATTCCATCACAAAGACATAGGAGGCAAACTTCTCATCGATTTGCTTGGACGGATCAAGAATCGACTGCAGGATGTGCTCAGCCGTCTGTTTCTTGGGATCCAGTTTGGCCAAGTCAGGACCAAACTCCTGTCCCACATTATTCAGCTTGTGGCAAGCTATACAGTTGGCCACCTTGAACAGTTCTTTGCCCACCTCAAATGCCCGCCCACCTGGCAACGGCTTCACGTTTGCAGCAAGGTCCGCAAACTTCCACTCCTGCGACCGCGTATTGAACTTCAGCAATTCATCCTTCAATGTCAGGGGGTTTGCTGCCAGATACGCCACCGGGTCGGCCCGGTACTCTTCCAGATTATCGACCACATACAAGGCCCCATACATCCTCCGCCAGTGGCCTGGATACGTACAGACGTATGGGTAGACACCTGGAGCCGTGGGAACTTCAAAGGCCAGGGCCTGGACCTGGCCGCCCTGCAACAGGCGACTGGCCAGCAAGATCTGGTCCGACTTGGGAATGTACTGCCGCGCCATCGCATCCGCATCCCGGGCAGTCGACTCGGCAAGCATACCCACTTCTGCCAGAGAGCCGGGACGAAGAATGGCAAAGTTGTGGGGCATGTTATCTGAATTCGAGAAGCGGAATTCAACCGGTTTGCCCGCTTGAACAACAATTCTCTCCTTGTCGTAGATCATCCGATGTGGAACTGTGCCCACAGCAATCACGCGCACATCCAGATTCGTCAGCCGGTCTTGAATGGCCTGCCCCTCTTCGGCAGAGAGCTTTCCGGACAGTACACGAGCCAATGCCATCGCTTCGGTCGCGGCCGGACCGGTGCGGAATTCTGTGGGAATTTCGCTGAGGTAACCGACCAGGTTGTCCACCAACGGGCGGACTTCGTTGACCGGCCAGTTTTTCGTTGGAATCGCGCGCAGTGCGCGGATCGCAGCGTCGCGACTGCGGCCTGCCTTGACCAGTGCGGTCAGGTCAGTGACTTTTTCCTGCTCATGGCCGGGAATCTCCGCAAAAGCGCGAATCGCGACGTCATGCAATGTCTCACCACCCTCAACCGTGAGACGGTCGAGCGGAATCGCTTGCTTCCGGAACCCGGGACCAGCCCACCGGACCTGCAGCCCATCCCCACCACCATTGTCAAAATAAGTTACTGTGATCGAATGGGAACCCGCGGGCAGATCGATGGCTCCGGATTTTTCGAGCATCCCATGCAGGCCGTCATTGTTGACCACCATCCGATCTCCGAGATAGATTCGTGAACCATCATCGGAGTTCGCAAAAAACGTATACCGGCCAGACTTCGGAATGTACAACGAGCCGCTGAATCGCAGGGCAAATTGATCCGCCTGTTTCCGCTGCGGTACATCAATGGCAATCCGAGTGGCGATCCCCGTCTCCTTGGGCTTCATCTTAGCGAGTGTCTCGCGTGCCACGTTGTTGGCGCTAGGGTAAAAGTAATCAACGCGAAGGCCATGTTGTTGCAGACTGGCGCCACCCTTTTCCGCCGCCAGCGAGCCGGGCAATTCAGAAATCAACGGACGCACTTTGGTATACAGCGTCGCTCGCAGTGTTTCATTGGCAACACCGGGAATCGCGTCCAGGAAGTCGCGCAAGCGAGACTTGCTCTGTACAGCGGCAAGATAGGCATCATCGGCGGACCCGGACGCCGTGATCCAAGCGGCATAGCCCAACTGGCGGGTTGCCTGCGAAGCACCGTCAGTTGCCAAGGCCTCAATCCGCGTTTGCAGTTTCTGCAATGCCCCCGTCGATTGCACCAGGAGTAGTTGGCCAAGCCCCTCAAGATTACTCTGGGGTTCCCTGGCGATACGATCTTCAATGACTTCCATTAATAATTCGGGCTCTAGAGCGCCGCGCAACGCAGCTAAACTGCGTAGCGCCTCGCGCAGCGGATCGATCGGTACACCGGTCCGCGAGAGGATCGCCAGACAGACGGCCTCGGTACGTTCCAGCTTAAGCAGATCGGTAACACTGGCGTTACGGAGCACGTAACGCTGCGCCGCAGATGACAACGGGCGTCCCGATTTCACTGCATCCTGGACAACCTGATCCACATTGATCCGTCCTTGTGCATATTTGATCACGGTATCCAGTTCGGGGTCAGTGGGCCGCGTGGCAACTTCAAAAATCACCTCCGCAGCACCCAGTCCCTGAAACGCTACGGCCGCTTTAACCGCCTCTGCACGCACCAAAGCTGCGGCGTCTCGAGCGGCTGACACCAAAATCGCGTCCCCCTGCTCAACACGCCCACCCCAGTGACCGAGTGTCCGAATCGCAGCCGCCCGCACGCGCGGCTCCTCCGCCTGGAAAACGGTCTGCAGTAAATCGAGATTCACCACCCGCTGCTCCTCAAGGACCCACAGGCACTCCAACAACGCCTGCGCGTCCGCGGGGTCGGCGGGATCAAGACCGGCTGCCCAGCGCACGACCTCGGCAACAACGTGGTCACGTTTCCGGCCACTCAGTTCCAGTCGCGCGCGGTAACGGACACCGGTTTCGGCCGCATAGAAAGCCTGCAAGACATCAGCGACCGGCTTGCCTTTCAGCTCAACCGGTCTCCGCAGCGGACGCCCTTTCTACGTAACGCGGTAGATA
>CAZITS010000488.1:0-4923 GCA_964542185.1 uncultured Pirellulaceae bacterium | reverse complement strand
ACTACGACAAGACGTCGCAACCCCGACGAGGCGAGGATGGAGAGGTGTTGTCCAGTACGCGGAAATACTCGACCGATGTGGGGCAGATCTTGCATACGGTTGAGGGGAACCTGGCACGGTATCAATTGACCGGGCGCGAACTCTACGTGCGTGCGCTGGTCACAGCAGATCGTCCGGTTGACGATCCGGCATTCGCTGGCCAACTCCAGCAAGCTTGGACACAGCCGGTGGGCTGGCAGAATCACCTTGTTGATGATTCGTCACCGAAAAACTGACAGCCTCGGCACTTCATCGTTTTACATGTCGCACTGGGCTGACCCTCATGGAAACGAATCGTCGGGCCAACCGGCGCCGATTTCTGCGGGCGGCTGGCACCGCTTGCCCGGCACAAAGCGGATTTCACTGTGGTACAAGGGCTCACCAACAAGTTTGCCAACGAGGCGAACTGGTCCGGCCCTATAGTTTCACCGATGATGCCCTGGCAACCAGCATCGTCGATCAGGCATCTGTGAAAGGTTACGCCCTCCACGTGTTCATCCATGCGCTCGTGGCGAGCGATGCGTTTCACTCAAAATGATCCGCGCCGCTGAAGGCCCTGCTGTGGTGGTGGAGACGATCGCTGAACGCGCAGCTGCGTGCCAGCAAATTCGAGGCGCTGAGGGCGAATCGTGACCGGTAGGTCATAGATTGGTGTCCCGGATTGTGGGATCCAGTTGGCCGACGAGTTGCAGGAACGTGTCGATTTCGTGGGGTGAGTTGTAGTGGCAAGCTGAGATCCGCAAGGCGTCACGCACATCCAGCGACGCGAGTGCGTACTTTTCGCAGGATTCGAATACGCGATGGGGAACACGAAGTCCGTGGCGATGGAGGCATTCGGAAACTCGAGCGGCAGGCAAACCGTTGACATTGAACAGCAGGAGGCACACTCGGTTGGCCAGGTCGTCACCGACGCCGATCAGCTGCACGTGTTCCATCTTGCGCAGTCCCTCGACCAGGCGGTGCAGCAGTCCTTCGAGATGCAATTGGCTGGCGCGCATTGCGGCACTGAATTGTTCGCGTCGATCAGATGACGAGGTGAAGTGACTTCCCAGCCACGCGAGGTAATCGGCGGTCGCCGACCACGCGGCAAACGTGCCGTTTTCCGGGCACCCGAGTGACCAGTCATCGGCCGGTTTGCCAGCCAGTGACCAGTGCGGCAGCGACGCCATACGATCCGAGAGCCATGCGAAACCGATTCCTTTCGCACAAAATGCCTTGTACGGGCTGAACAGATAGCTGTCGACGCCGAGTGCCGCGACATCGACCGGCGCGTGCGGGGCGTACTGAACGCCATCGGACAGCACAAAGACGTCGTTGCTGATCAAGCGGGCTTCGCGCGCTATCGAGGTGATGTCGTGAACCGCTCCAGTCAGGTTTGCTCCGTGCATGACGGCGATGAGCCTTGTCTCTGGATCAACGCGATCCAGGATTGACTCCACGGAGATAAACCCCGTGTCCGGGTTGACTGCCGCGACGCGCCACTCCTGTCCATGCGTTTGAGCAAGCTGGCAGGTGGCATCGTAAACGCCAGGGTGCTCGATACTCGTGGTGACGACGCTTCCGCCGGGGTGGGAAGAGAGCACCGCATTGACAGCTCGAAAGGCTGCATGCGTACTGCTCATTGCCGGCATGATCACGCCCGACTGCGCGCCCAGCAGTAGACGCACGTCTTCGATTCCGCGCTGGATGGCGTCCGCCACAAGCTTGGAACCAGCACCCAGCCGACCGACCTGATCGGGCCAGCGAGAATGTTCGGCAAGTGCATCGGTCGCCGCTTTTAGCCGTAGCGATCCAGACGCCGAGTCCAAGAAGATGCGTTTCCCATCGATGGGATCCGATTCGACATAGTCGAATTGCTCACGAATCTCATTCAACAGATGATTTGAGAATAGCTTCATACATTCAGATCCAACGAGGCCACCACAGCTTGAGTGGGCTGGTTGCGACGAGCAGATCAATTACGGCTGTCGCCAACACAAAACAAGTGCTTTTCACTTCTCAGAAAGATCTGGCCGTTGCTAATGGCCGGCGAAGCGTAGCACGTTTCGCTGACCGGGTTCTCAGCAATCAACTCGAATTGTTTGCCAGGGCGGACGATTCGAGTCACGCCGGCATCGGATAAGAAATAGACCAGCCCGTTGGCGGTGACCAGTGCCGCACTGTGTCGTTTGCCGATTCGTTCCCGCCAATGTCGCTCGCCTGTTGCCGCATTGAAGCAGCTGGCAATTCCATCGTCGGACACGGCGAGCAGATAATCGCCGACAGCAATCGGTGAAGGCACATAGGGGGCTGATTGGCGGTTGCGCCAAGCGATATGAGTCTGGGTGACATCGCCATGTCCATCTGGCCGGATGGCGAGGAACTCACGCGCCGGGTAAGCCGTACTTAGCAGCAGCAGGCCTGTCGCGAAAACGGGAGATGCGACGGCTCTGCCTTGCGGTCCCACCGTGTACCAGTGCTTTGCGCCGTTGTGCGGGTTGTAGCTGACGATCGAATGACTGCCGGCAACCATCATCTGCATGCGGCCATCGAGCTTCCTGATCAGCGGCACAGAGTGACTGCGAATTCGGTTTTCGCGAGCCACCTTCCAGACGGTTTCTCCGGTCTTGCGGTTCAAGGCCACAATGTACGCGTCGCCATCGTGATCGCCGTTAATGATCACTTTGTCCTCGAACACGATGGGACTGGCACAATAGCCCCAGACACTGGCGTACCCACCTGGCCTGGTAATCCATTGTCGTTGGCCAGCCAGGTCGTAAGCGGCAACACACATGCTGCCCGGATTGACGGGCTCTCCTGTATTGTCGGCCCGCAGTTGGCCACTTCGTTTTCGGACCACTTCCGCCGGAACGGTCGAGCCATCTGGCTCGAGGAAGGAAACGTAGACGTATTTCCCGTCGGTGGCTGGAGTGCTCGATGCTCTGCTGTTCAACTGGTGGACTGCTTCCAATGGCGCCTGAATCACGACCCGCTGCCAGAGCGTCTTGCCAGTTCGCCGGTCCAGACACAGGAGCATGCGCTCCTGTGTTTTCTCGATACAGGTGGCCAGGAACAGGTGATCGCCAGACACAATGGGGGACGCGTGCCCACTGCCGGGAATCTCAGTCCGCCAGGAGATGTTCTCTTTTTCGTTCCAATGCGTCGGCACTGCGAGTTCGAGACTTGTTCCGTCACCTCGAGGCCCGCGCCACGCCGGCCAGTCTTCAGCGCTGCTTCCCGAAACGAGCAATGCTACCAACAGAGATGGCGACAGGAATAGAGTCTGGGGATTTTTTGCAGCAGCAATCATGGCGGCCACCTGAGTCCATTAAACGAAGCGGAGAAGGAACAAACGCTTTAGTGTGCTTTTAGTAACGCAGGCAACACATTGTCAGTGTTGACCGATCTTCGCAGAAAGCACCGTCGCTTGGTGAGGATCAACGTACCAGCCTGCGCAGCACATCGCGACCCCAGTGACGGCTTTGTCAGGAGCACACACGCGATCCCTTGGTGTGGTGGCGTTTGGCGACACGACCAGGCCGCTATTGGGGGGCGAAACTTGCGCTCGGACAGGCGATGTGAGTTTAGTGCGAGTGCAGCACAGACGATTGAAAAATGCATCGAGAAGCTTGTCACTATTTTCAGTATGGGAACGCTTTGCAGGTGTTCGATACCGTCGTAGTGTTTTTGATTTGCCACACGCTTGCTTTTTGCCTGGTCAGCGTTTGCAGTCCAATTCAGACGGTGTATCCTGATCATTCTGACGTGACACTGCGATAACGCCTGCCGGGTTTTCAGATCTCGGGAAAGTCCTGGCAAGGGATTCCGGGTAAAATCCATGTCGCGTTTATTGGCTGGGGATCGCTGTCAGGGTGTCGCGGTTCTTTTTGTTCCGCAGTCCATACTCCACACAGGATTCGGCGATCGAGACGGTACTGGGCGTGTGGAGACGGCTCGAAGCGTTTGCGAGGGGAACCATTGAAAACAGCACTTCAGACGGTCCTGATTTTCTGGTCTTTTGTTCCTTCCATGGTGGTCGCGGTCGAACCGGACGTGGCACCGGCCAGACTCAGGTTTTTTGAAACCCGTATTCGACCGGTATTGGTCAAGCACTGCTACCAATGTCACTCGGGCCTGGCGAAAGAGGTCAAAGGAGGTCTGCGACTTGACTTCCGCGGTGGCTTGTTAAAAGGTGGCGATAGTGGTGCGGCTGTCTCGATCGGCAAGCCGCAGGAGAGTTTATTGCTTAAGGCGCTCAGGTACGCCGGGCCCAAAATGCCACCCAGTGGCCCGCTCGATCAGGTGGTGGTGGCGGATTTCCGCAAGTGGATCGCCGATGGCGCAGTTGATCCGCGCGACCGGCCTATGGTGCGGCCAGCGGGGGAAACGGTAAATAGAGAGCCTGGGGAAGCCCCCTGGGCGTTTCAGCCTCTCATGCGTTCCGAAATACCGTCAGACGGAGACGGTTGGGCCCGCAACAAGATCGATCAGTTCATTGCTGCGCGGCATGTTGAGGTTGGTGTTGTGCCGAGTTCAGAGGCCGCTCCAGGCACCCTGCTCCGGCGCCTGCATTTGGGATTGACCGGGCTTCCACCGATTCCTGCGGAAGTGATTGACGTCACTGGCGACTACAACGATGCCGCGTATGAGGCGGCTGTGGACCGACTGCTCGATAGTCCTCATTTTGGTCCGCATTGGGCAAGAATGTGGCTGGATGTGGCAAGGTTTGCCGAAAGCAGCGGATTCGAGATGGATCACGATCGGCCGGAGGCGTGGCGTTATCGCGAGTTCGTGATTCGCGCCATGAACGATGATTTGCCGTACGCCGAATTCGTGCGGTTGCAACTCGCCGGCGATCACTTGCGGCCTGACGACATTGATGCCGGACCCGGGACTGGATTTGGC
>CAZITS010000487.1:0-4940 GCA_964542185.1 uncultured Pirellulaceae bacterium | reverse complement strand
GACGATTGACGAAAAAGGAAACGCGCAGCCGCTTCCCCGCCCTTACGCAAAGTCGGGCCACGCAGCGATAGAACAGATCGAATTTACGATCGGCTAACCGGCACCGTTGGTGCACACTTGTACCTGCGTGTTTTCAACCCACACTTCCCCGCTGAACCTCGGATAACGGTCCACAACTAGAAACGGGCCACAGCGCGCCGATTAACAAACCGGGTTTGCAGAAGCCACGCACCGGCGGTCTCGCAGCTGTCGAGTGAGGTGGCAAGCATGCGTGCGTGCAATTCCGCGTGTGAAAACCGTGCCGATGGTCAGAGCCGACCGCAGTCGTCTATGGCAGTAGAAAAGGAGAGGATCGCGTACTCGAGCAGGCCCCGCTGGCAGGCAGATTCCAATCGGGAAATGGCTTTTAAGTGGTGCCGTGCTCCAACCACATCACGACGAGCCCTGACATCCGCTCGCAAAAAAGGATAGGTCGGCATGGTCTGCCGAGTAATGTTGTCGGTTGTTCGCAACGCCAGGCCGTGTTGCTGAGCCAACACACGATACCGCGCAACTGGAAAATCGAGACCCACTCGTCCAAACGTGTGTTGCGCCGCCGCACGTGACAGGATCTCGAACTGCCGTAACTCGTCCGGTGATAACGGACGTGGCACAAAATCGGACAACGTCAGTCTACCGCCCGGTTTCAGGGCAGCTACTGCGCGTTGAAAGAAGGCGTCACGGCTGCGGAAGTGAAAAATGCACTCCACCGCCAGGACCACGTCAAACGGAGCCGACCGGAACTCCATCTGACAGGCATCACCTTGCACCCACTGGATGCGGTTCCCCTGCCTGGGATGGATCGTCGCTGCTGCCCGCTCTAATTGCCGGTTGTCGAGGTTCAATCCGACTAATTCCAGGTCATCAAAACGTTCGTTGAGACTGGCAAGTGCTCCCCCTATACCACAACCGACGTCGAGTATACGCATTCCATCAGCAATCCCCGCCACGTCACACATCCGCCGGCAAAGCAACTCTGCTGCGGCTGCATAATCTTCTGGGGAACCAACGGCACCAACCGGGTCCGGCCAGTATCCCCAGTGCACGTGCCGGCCAAACGCGATCGAGGCCAACGGATCGGCGACCGCCAGTCGCTGTAACAGGTCCTCAAAGTAAGGCGCGATTTCCAGCGACAAATCCCCTGCTCTCGCCGACTCCACAGCCACAAACCGACTCGTCGCCTCTGGGGCTCATCTTTACTCCTCGACGAGTGTACTCGACCGATCGAGGTCCGTCCTCGTCGAGCGCGCTCGTCAGGCAATACGGCGCATCCCCCGATTCACGCGAGCTGGAACGGATCACGTTGTCGGGCAACAAACTAACCAGAGAATCCACGCGGGAGCTCAATAGAAGGCCGACGAAAACGCCAAACTAACCTTTGAAAACCGCCTGTTTGTCGACGATCTTGCACCACTTGTACAACAGTGGCACCTTGTATTCGTGTTCGTCGACCTCTTCGCCTTGCGCAACCGCGGTCGCCACCTGGAAGACGTCAACAAGGCTGCAAATCCCGACGATGATTCCAGGAATCAGGCAAAGACAAGACGCGAGTATGGTCGTAATCAGAACCTTGATCGCCTTGCTTGTTTGGCCAAGCAGTATGTAACCCAAAATTCCAAATACAAGCCAGTTGGCAGCGAGCGCAACAATCGGATTCACTTGCTTGTTTTCAAGTTTTGCCATTACGATCTTCCCTGTGTTTAGATACTCAATATCACATCAACGAAATTGAATATATCATGTTTAATTAGGACCGTGAACCGTGATGGCCGAACGCGATCTCCAGCGTTGCGTGGCAAACTCCACTGGTCGTGCCAATAGATTCAGGTAACCTTACGAACACCACCAGAAAATAGTCGCACGAGACGATGTTGAAACCGCTTCCAGTACAAACCGACGACAGCGCGACCGTCCACTTCCACAAAGGAACTCTGCAAGATGCGGCAACCGCTTGTGATCACTCTCACCTTTTCCGCCCTGTTGTCCGGTAGCCACCTCTACTCTCTTGCGTCGGGAGAGGATTTTCACTGGCCAGGCTGGCTGGGCCCTGACCGCAACGGTTGGGTCGATCAAGTACAACCACCCACGCGCTGGCCGGAACGCCTGCAGCGCAACTGGCAACTCGAAGTCGGTACGGGCTACGGCTCACCACTTGTTGTTGCTGGACACGTGTATCAACACGCACGTCAAGGGAACCATGAGGTCATCTGGTGCCTTGACCTGGAAACGGGAAACGTCAAGTGGCGTCAGCAACAATCTGTACCTTTCAAGATCAGAGGTGGCGGAGAGCGTCACGGCAAGGGGCCGAAATCATGCCCTCTCTGGGCAGACGGTCATATTTTTACCATGAGCATCACGGGAATTCTCTCTGCCTGGGATGCATCCTCAGGGGAACTCCAATGGCGCCGTGACTACACCCCACAGTTCAAGACAGGCCATCCCTACTGGGGTGCGTCCACCTCACCCATTGCAGATGGCAACCGAATCTTCGTCCACTTCGGGACAGATGATGCAGGTGTGCTGGTTGCGCTCAACACAAAAACTGGCCAAGAACTCTGGCGACATGGCAAGGATGGTGCGTCCTATTCCTCACCACTGCTGGTTGAAATCGACGGCATCCGACAAATCGTCCAGTGGAATCACCGGGCTCTGGTCGGTGTCGAAAGTACGAGCGGTCGTGCGTTGTGGGAATATCCCTTTCCACACGTGGGCTCCAACCAAAACATGCCAACGCCCTCCTTCTACAAGGATCGCATCCTCTTGAGTGGAGAGAACCGGGGCATGGTCAGCCTGCAACCGCACAAGGAAAACGGAACCTGGAAAGTCAAGGAGCTGTGGTTTCAAAAAAAGGTCGCGCTCGACATGAGTTCTGCAATTGTGCACGGTGATTTGCTCTACGGTTTCTCGCATTACAGTAGCGGACGCCTCTTCTGCCTGGAAATCGAAAGTGGAAATATCCTCTGGCAGGGCCCCGGAAGAACGGGCGACAACGCAACTTTCCTGGCAATCCCCAATCACATAGTAGCTCTGCTCGACAACGGAATGCTCGAGGTGATCGCAACCGATCGAAGTCGTCTGCAAAAAGTCGCATCGTATCGTGTTGCAGAAAGTTCAACCTGGGCTCCTCCGGTACTGCTACCAGGCGGATTGCTGGTCAAAGATGGAGAAAGTCTGACCCACTGGTCACTCCCCCAAACGGCGATTCAAGCGACTTCCGCACCTGCAAGATGAGTGGCAATGGGACGCTCTGGCGTCACTGAATACGGCCACTGTAAAAGTCGCGGTCACTCGCCAAACGCGTACAGTTTTTCATGGGTCCGAATATAGATCACGCCCTGGACAACCGCCGGCGTTGCATAAGTGGAAACACCCATTTTGTTGACTGCCAGGATCCTGGGTCTCGGTCCCACACTCAACACACTCACCGTTCCGTTGCCGGCTGTTGAGAACAGCTTGCCATCAGCAATGATTGGTGAAGCGTAGTGCGTTCCAGTCCCCCTGGTCCGGATCCGAGATCGCCGCTTGCCTTTTGCCAGGTCGACACAGGTAAGCACTCCCCCATTCTTGACAAAATACACGTGCCCACCGTAGGAAATCGGCGACGGGACTTCTGGAATTCCCTGACTTTCCAGGCGCCGTATATCGCCTTCGCCCAGCAGACCTTCACTCGCCAGTGGAATTCCAATCAGGCCATGTTGAACAAATCCGGCAACCCGTTCACTTTGGCGGTCGAGTACCGCATCCCACTCATCTCGACTAATCGTTCCATTCTTGTTGCGGTCGCCGTGGGCAAACGGAAATGGGTAACCATTTTGCGGCGCCTCAGTGCCTGCGCTACGATGAAAGTAGAAAAGCCGTGGCAGCTCCCGGCGGTCAATCAAACGGTCTCCGTTCTTGTCGTTTTCTGACAACATCTCGTCGTACGTTGGAAACTTTGGCGTCAACGACGCCTCACCAGTCTGGTTCCAGGTGGCCACAATGACCTCCTCACCCGCCACGATTGGCGTACTTGTAGCCGTTGTCGAGCACTTCAAGATCCACACCCGATTGCCCGTCTGCAAATCAAATGCCTGAACACTGCGGGCCGCATGCACGATCACTTTTCCAGCGGCCACAATCGGACAGGCAGTACATGCCATGTTCGGTGTAAAGCGTTCAGATTGACGCACTCGCCACAGCTCTTTCCCTGTCCTCTTGTCGAGAGCCAGCAGATAGTGATCTACATAATTGCCCCGATAGAGAATGACTTTGTCACCACTGATCACAGGTGAAACTGCATTGCCCGAGTAAGACCTGGTTAGCGGGAGCCGGATCTCCCATTGCTTGCGCCCCTTCACATCAAGACAAATCAACCCATAGGAACCAAAGTAGGTAACAACACGTTCTCCATCTGATGCGGGAGTACTACTGGCAGGATTAAACGACGGATGCCCGCGCTCAAACTCCTTGACCGTCAACGTGTATTTCCAGCGAAGTCTGCCAGTGATGCGGTCAATGCTCACGACTTGCAACTCTTTGCGATCGCGCACAAAGGAGGTCAGAAAAATAGAATCCGCCACGATGCAAGGAGAAGAGTGCCCCGCCCCGACTGCGACACTCCACAATTCATTTTTTCCAGGGCCAAATTCCGTCACAACAGCCGTGTCGTCAGCGACACCTGCCGAGTTGGTCCCACGAAACTGCGGCCAATCGGCAAAGACTACGCTGTCAATCACAATCACAGCCGCGGCCACAAGAATCCCCATTCGCACCATGACAACCACACTTTCACTATCGCGTGACAGATTCTGGAATTTCAAGCAGCGACCGTTGTACAGACAGATGTTCCACCCACATTGTCAAGAAGGCGAGTTTCTTGACAACCAGTGAACCAGAACACGTATCCACTTCCCGCACGGCTG